>JBIKPR010000029.1:0-29420 GCA_044357345.1 Bacteroidia bacterium | reverse complement strand
TACTGCCCCCGATGGACAGAAGCACCGCAACTCTGGCGTTAAACAAGCAATTATAAAAAATAGTAGAGGTTGCGACAGTTTAATTACTATAAATTTAAACATACAAAAGGTGGAAACTGGAATTCTTGTTACCGATTCTATTTTACGTTCTAATGCAATCGGGGTATTGTATCAATGGCTAGATTGCAAACAAAACTATGCGCCAATTCCAAATGCCAATTCGCGCTTTTACACCGCCACAAAAAACGGTGAATATGCGGTTGCAGTGACAGAAAATACTTGCACTGATACTTCAATTTGCATGAGCATTAATGGTCTAAACATTGCCAAAAACTCCGAGCGAAACAATATCCTGCTATACCCAAATCCAATAGAACAAACGTTAAGCATTCAGTTGGGAAAGCAATACGAAAACATAGAATGCACGCTTAAAAATTTAAGTGGTCAAACCATTCAGACATTTACAATAAAAGACGCCCAAACATTTGATCTTGAATTAATGTGTGCGGCTGGAATTTATTATTTAGAAATTAAAACGGAATCAGTTTCAGCTACCTACAAAATTGTAAAAAAATAAAAGCAAGGAATTAAAACCATTTGGGTTTAGAATTCAATTCTGTAACCAATATAATACCCAATACTTTTCCAACTCAAGGGCACCGAGTGCATAAAACCATTGTAATTAAAAGAATTGACAGGACTGGCCAAAGACACCTGGTTGTTCAATCCTGCTTCCAAATGCTTAAAGCGCACCCCTGCACCAAATGTTACCAAGGGCATAAAGCTCTTTAATGAATTGTTGCAAACCAAGGGCGCAAAATCGTAAAACTCAGCACTGGCGCCTTTATACCAAGAAAAATCGGAGCCCATATCTATGCCTGCTTTATTGCTCAAATATCCACCGATACCGGCCATACCAAAAACTTCTATAATTTTAATGTCTATGGTTTTAGAAAAATGAATATCGCCACCCAACATGTTTTGGGCACTCGACATGGCAGGACCTCCAAACACCGAATTGGCATCGAGGTATTGTGGGGTTATGATCAAAGGATTGTAAATACTAAAAAAATCAGCCCCAAACACATTGCCTTTTTTCATGCGGTATTGGTAGCGCAAACCAACAGGTGTGCGCAATCTGTCGCCACTGTTGTACGACACTTGTAGGCCGTGGCTAACACGCAGGGTGTAATTGGTAACGCCCGTATTGGCTATGCCCATGTATGGCATAACACTGTGGGTAGGGAATTTAGCAAGCAAGGCATTGGTACTTAAAAAAGCAAACGCTACAAGGCTTAAAAATTTTAGAGAAAAAGATTTCATTTGGTTAAGCAAAATTAAAGAAAATTGAGGAGAAAATTTCTGACACAGCTAGAGGGGATTGGATTGCAATAATTTTCAGATTATATCCTCATCCTAAAAGCCATTAATATTTTACACTCTAACTTGTTTAATATTATTCAAAACCTTATTTTTGCACCTCATTTTAAGAAATGGCGGGGTAGCTCAGGTGGTTAGAGCGTAGGATTCATAACCCTAAGGCCGGGAGTTCAACTCTCCCCTCCGCTACCAAACAGGCATCATTTGAAAACATTTCAATGGTGCCTGTTTTATTTTGATTCAAAACCTTTGACTGGTGGGCTATATAAGAAAATAAAGGATTAGTTTCATAGGTTCGACACTCATCATTTTTCTTGTTATATGTTATTCCTTTAGGAAAGATAAATTTTTGTAATTTTTGTTTTTCAAAATAAGAGCTAGAAGTCCATAAAGACGGGAGATTAGAAGATAATTCAATTAGATTTTCAACTGCTTTTTCAAGGTTCGACACTTTTATTTGGGTTCTTTCTAATTCTTTTATTATTTGAGATTTTTCAAGTTTGAATTTTTCTGAATATTTATTAAATTGTTCTTTTGTTATTTCTTCTAAAATGAATCTTTCTTCAATTCTATCTAATTTAGAGTTTATCTCAATTAGTTGAGACTGAATTTGTTTATGCTCTTGAAATTTTACCTCCATTTGGCAATTTAAGGTATATAACATTTGTTTTTTCAGTAAGTCCTTTAAGTTTTGACTCATTTTTATGGTATATGGTTCTAGTAAATGCAGGAAAGAGGAATGAAGGGCATTTGCACTCTTGTTATTTGAACACCCTTTAGTTCTACATTTATAGTACCATATTTTTTTAGCTTTGACAATGTATCCAGTCATATTGTGTCCACAATGGTCACAAATAAGAAATCTCTTAAGAGGAACATTGTCGCCTTCTTTGTTGGTTTTAAATCCGTGTTTGCGCTCAGAAAGGATATTATTTACTTTTAAAAAAATTTCTTTTGAAATAAGCGGTTCGTGTTTGCCTTCTACAACACGCCCATCAAGTGACTTATGAGCTATTAAACCACAATAAAAAGGATTCCTGAGTATTTCAGAAAGCCTTTGATGATTCAAATTAAATCCTAATGACTTTAATCTAATTCTAATTTCTTCAATACTCAAATTGTCAAGAGCTTTCCAAAGGAAAGCCTTTTTCAACAATTTGCCTTTTTCACTAACAACAATTTTCTTCTCTCCATCTTTTATAATCTTATAATAGCCTGTCGGAGGAACACCACACCATTCACCTCTTAAAATGGCTTCTTTTGTTCCTAGCATGCTTTTTTCTCGCCTTAATTGATTGTCATACTCCGAGAAAATATATTGAATATTTTGTTGAAGACTTCCACTAGGTGTTGAGGCATCTGTTGGTTGAGATACAGAGACAACTATTACACCTTGTTTTTTAAGTTGTTCTGTAATGTAAATTGCATTTGCACCACTTCTTGAAAATCTATCAACACTAAAGACAATAATGTATGAGATTCTCTCATTTGCTTTTCTTACAAAAGAAAGCATTTTATTGAATTCTTTCCTTTCATCATTTTTAGCACTTTCATATGTTCCTCCAAATTGCCCAACAATTGAATAATTATTTTTAATTGCAAATAGTTCACAAGCTTTTAATTGAGTTGAAAGGCTCATGTTATTATCAGCTTGCTCTTTGGTTGAAACTCTAGTGTATATAACACAATTATTACTAATTTGCTTGTTTGATTCAGCTTTTTTAGCAAACGGAGAGAAAATATCAAGTTTGTTACTGATTATAGAGTTAGAATCCATTGTTAATGAGTGTTTTTATTGTTCAATATTTGATAATCCTTCTTGTATTTCCGAGCTAATTTTATGATCAGCAATCAAATTACAGAAATCACAAATTGAAGAAAGCATATTTTGTGCCATTTCTTCTGAAATAAGGACAAATTCTGGACATTGTCTCAGTTCTTCAATTGTGATATGTTCATAAGGATTTAACAAACTAAATAATTGAAAGTAATTTAAATGTTATTTTGACTCTTTGTTGGTGTCTTTAAATACTGAATTAAATATTTCTATACCTACTAAAGCAAGTGCTGTATAGGCGATTAGTCTACCTGCTTTTCCCGAGTCTTTAGGGTTTGATTTTATAATTGGCTGTTTTTTAATAGTCACAGGAGGGTTAGCAACTCTTGTTGGTTTTGATTTGGGAATGCTATTAGGTAAAGATTGGTTAAAGATTTTTGTGAAATTTTCTGTAATTTCATCTTCGGATAATTCAAAACTATTATCAATTTGAGGATTTGAAATTAAGTCTGCTTCGATTTTTAGAGATTCACTTTCATTGCTTTTATTGGTGTTTTTTTCATAAAGTTTAGTTTTAAATATCTCAATTTGAGAAGTGGTATTAAATCTTCCTGAATGGTATGCTATTCCTTCAACAACTTTTATTATAAAATCACAATTGTGGGTTAAGGATTGATCACCTTTAAAATTACCTGACTTTGTTGCTTGCACGATGGCAACAAAAGATTTTTTAGGATTTTCAGACTTGATTAGTTCTAAAAAATCATTGTCAATTCCAGCATTATTTATACTGTCAATAAATATAAAATCACACTTTTTGTTTTTTATATAATCAAAAATTTGTTGTTTATCTCTGCATTCAACAATAGTAACATCACTCCCATTAATTGCTTTGATTTTTTCTTGCATTGTAACGCTCTCGCCTTCTTCTGCTGCTATGTAGATTACTTTACCAAAATACTCTTGCAAATAGTCAGCAAAGCGCAATGAAAAATTACTTTTACCACCTTTGGGAAGTCCCCAGATGATTCCTGAAAATACTCTTGAAGGTTTTCCTATAAGTTCTAAAAATGCACCAGTAAATTCTAAAGAATCGAACTTCTTTTTTAGTAATTCATTTCCAGTAATTTCTTTTACAGCTTTTACTGAATTTTCGGTTTTTTTAAGAGCTAAATTAAATATATTATTATTGTCTTGAATTTTGTTTAATTCCAATGTTCTAGAATGTTCGGAACGTTCGTTCTTGCTAAGTTCGGAACTGCTTAGAACGGGTTTAGAGTCAATGTGATTTTCTGTAATATCTATTGAATTGACATAGGTATGCGCAGTCGTTTTTCCAATGTTTAAAATCTTGGCGATTTCACCATAACTATATCCTTTTTTTCTAAGGTCTTTTGCTTTTTCTTTCATGATTTTCTTCAATTTTGTTTGTATACTAACACTACTAACAAGTCTTTTAGGTGTTAGTAGTGTTAGTAGTTGTTAGTAGTTTTTTTAAGACTCTTTTTACCTTCATTTCATAGGTATTTAGTCGCTTTGCTATTTGGTAGTTAGAAATATTTGGTTCAGCTATTTTTAAATCTATTATAGCTTTTTCCAGTTCTATGGCTTGATCGACATCAATAGTCTTAAGATGATTTTGTTCACAATCAAATGATTCCATTTCAAACATTAGAAAGTTATTTGGTTGCCATAGTTTACAGATGACTACATTTAAACTGTCATATACTATTTCAGTGTCTCTAGATTTAATTTGTTTTAAATATCTATATGATTTATCCTGATAACTTTCGCCAATTGCAAATATGCTATCTGCAAAATTTGAAATGTGTTTACTTCCAGCTAAGTCATTTTTGGTTATAGGATTCTGTGGATTTCTCTTGGGAGTATGGGCTAAAACTAAAATAGAGAGGCTAAACTTTTGCTTTAATTCTTTTAACAATTTCATAAGTGGCATTGCTTCTTTAGAAGTTTCAGTAGATTGAGCTTTTAAAAATGTTAAATTATCTACAATTAGAATTTTAGCATTATAGATTGTTACAGCTTCTTGAATTTTTTGGAAAAGGTTATTTTCAAAATTTTCAAAATCCGCTAAGTTTGGATTTAATTCAATACGAAGAAATTTATTATCAAAATTATAGTGATTACAATAGTTTTGAGAATATCGCTTTTCAAATTGTTTATCACTCATTTCAAAATCAAAATATAGAACTACTTGGGGACTGGCTTGCATTTTGAAACCTTCAATTTGATTTCCACTAGTGATTGAATCAGCTATTTGAACAGAAAGGATTGATTTGCCAACATTGGTATCTGCCAACAGAATACAAAGTTCACCTTGATGCCAAAATTCAGAAAAAAGCATTTCAGGAATAGGTTTTTGTTTTGCGCTTTCAATACAGTCATTTGCTGATCGGATTAATAAAAAATCATCAAGATTTAAACTTGTCTGTTTAGAAGATTTTTGAATTGGTATAAAATCCATAGATTAGATAGGTTGGTTTAATTGAAAAAAGTGAATATTACGCCCATTAGGATTTGCAATGATGTGAATGTATAATCCATCAACTTTGTTTTGCACTTTTCTAATTGAAAGAATGATTTTATTTAAATCCTCAGTAATTGGATCCATAGCGCTTGTTTCTACTAAATTATAAACTTTAACAAGCGATTCAATCAGGTCATTCTGATGTTTGATATAGGATTGCTTTGCTCCAGAGCTTTTAGAATAATTAGTTAAACTATCTTTTAGCTTTTGAATAATAGATTCTAAAATCAATAAAGATTCCATCATAGTTATTTACTTTTATTTGATGAATCCCTAAGCCATAAGTCTAATTCTCTTTTTTGAAACAAGAGTTTCTTTCCTTTTTTTATAAAAGGAATTTGAGACTTAGAAGTTAATTTGTAAATGGTATGTACCGATAAATTTAGGTACAATGATGTCTCTTGAATTGAGACATAATCAGTGTCCAATTGCTGATTTTCCCCTAGCGCTTGTTTAACGCTTTCGTGAATTAATGAGCTAAGCTCTTCTGGACTGGTTAAAATAATTTTTCTTTGCATAACAGATTATGTATTTCTGTCTGCAAAGATTATTGGAGTTTTTTTTCAATTACCCCAAAAACACCCCAATTGGGGTGTTTTTGGGGTAAAATTGGGGTAATTATTTTTGGTTTCTTTTGCTTTTTATTTCAGCTAACTGCTCTTTAGTATTATTTTCTTTGGCATTTATTATAATTTCTTTCTTTTCTACCATTCGATTAAATGCCAATTCTAATTCTTTGAAAAGATTAGTTTTTCCGTTATCAAATTGTATTTTTTCTTCTTTATATAAATTAGTCCTTGTGCTTTGCCAATTTTTAGATAGTTCAATACCTAAGCATCTTGCTAACTGATGCATTCCCTCTGTTTTATTAATCCCTGTGTAGCTTATAAAACCACCTTCTTCCAAAGCATCAATTAAGAAATAAAATTCTCCTTTTTTCTTATTCCATTTTATAAGTGAAGAATCAATTGTTTCAAGTTCAATAATATCATTCGTATTATCAATAGTCTTATTTTCAATTATAAAAGGAGAAGATATTTGTGAAAAAAGAATTTTATATTCAGATTGAAGAAAATAAAAATACTTCTTATCAGATAAGAGATCCATAATGGTAAATGCAATTCTTTTTAAACCAAGTTTTGTTACTTCATCCATATATGAATCATATTCTAATTCATAATTAACAAATTCATTTATTCTTGCAAAATATGACTGATTAACTATTTCAAATGTATCTTCACTTATTGATTCAAACTCATCCAAAGAAATATTATCTTTATGATTTTCAAATATATTTAAAAGTTTAGCTATATTCGGAAACGTAAGTATATCCTTTGTTCTTTTGATTTCAGACTCAACAAAATGTGCCTTTTCATATATGTCTAATTCAAATTCGATACTACTTTGATATTGGAATTTTTTGCCTTCAAATAAAATATCTATCTGTTCTTGATAGAAGTCATAATTCTCTTGATACAACTTATGAAATTCAATTTCAAATTGTTTTACTGTTTTTTTGCCTTTTCTCATAATACTTACACAAATTTAAAATATTTAGCAAATTTTTAAGAAGAATTAAATACTAACAGATACTAACAATACTAACAATTATTTGGGTTGTTAGCAGTGTTAGTAGTGTGTAAGACTAAAAAATTGAGAGGAAGTCGATCTAACTATAAATGAATATACTGTAAAATGCTTGAATTTAATTATTGAAATTTAATTGCATAATTCAACCAAACTGACCCCCTATTTTCAGTCCAAATTGACCCCTCTAAAAGTGATTGACAATTGTAATTGTACCGATCAAATTTTCTTCAGAATCAAATGACACTTGCACAAAATCAATAGAAGGGTTGGGATACGAAAATAAGTGATTTCTTATAGTTGAAAGTTTTTTAATACTGCTCTGGTTATCATAAGTCATAGCGGAAATTCTACCGATTGAGGGGGGGGAAGCAAAAGTTCCATCCAGAAAAACAACATATGGCTTATTATTATGAGTTAAAACTATTGAAAGGAATGACACTTTCCCAGGAGAAATATTATTGTTTCCTAAATTGACCCAGGAATTTCCATCAAATTTCATGACATTAGCCTTCTGAGAAGAAGTTGGACTAAAAGCCAAATATGGTGTGTCATTCTTTCCAAAAGTCAGTGAGACTTCAAAACTTTGTTCCAAGGCACTCCCAATACTATTCCATGCGCCTCCTTTAAACTCCATTACTGAAACTTTTCCTCCATTTGAATTATCAATTTAGGCAACCATTGGTTGACCTAAACTATTAATAGCAATAGAAGGATGAGAACCCATACCTGCAGAAAACCCGGCATTCCCAATTGAATTCCAATTCAATCCATCAAATTTCATTACCGTCAATTTATCGCCATTCCCCCCATCCTGGTAAACCATGAATGGTGTATCATTTTGACCTAAAACCAGCTTAGGCTCTCCCGCTGATCCGTTTGAAAACCTTCTTTTACCAACTACAATCCACGAATTTCCATCAAACCTCATTACAGATGCTTTTGAACTGTCAACAATTTCTTTGAATCCGATGCAAGGCAATCCATTCTTATCCATTACAATTGATGTATACAATGCACCCAATATTGAACTTAAGTCTCCAACGGTAACCCAATCAGTGCCATTGAATTTCATCACTTTCGGCTGGTTTTTATTTGCACCATCTCCAAATACCACGTATGGTGTGTCATTCTTTCCCATTGCTATTCTCGGGTTATTGGTAGATCCCGGTGAGAATTTTGGTTTACCGACAGTGTCCCACTCACTGCCATTGTATTTCATTACGGTAACTTCAAGAGAATTAGGAAGTAAAGCTGAATTATATTCCTGGAAAACCACATAAGGCACGCCTTTGCTGTCCAAACACATAGCTGTCATTTTCGCATCTGGTGAAAAACCCGCCTTACCTAAAAATCTCCACGCATCCTGTGAATAAACATGGGTGTGTAATATAAAATTATTGGTAGATGTATCTATAAATTGTTTCATGACAAGCCATTTGTTTACCCTCAGATCTTATTCTTCCGTAGACCTGCTCTGGACTCCATTTCTCAACACCAATTCTTTGTTGCAAGATCTTAATATCTGCAGTACTTACAGCTGGTTTCTTTACTGAATTCATTCTTCGTTCTTGACTTCTTTTTTGCGCTGGAGCAGCATTGTAACACTGGCTTCGACCTTGCGAGCTATTACGTTTTATTTCATAATAAATCTCCTGATACTGCACCCAATTTCAATGGCGATTTCCTTTTTCTTTTTACTTTGTCGTAGCATATATGCTATAATTACTCTTTGTTCATTCGATAAATGTTTATACATTTGCTTTACACTTTTAAATTCCGAGAAGGGAAGGTAATCTTTGGATTACTTTCCTTTCAAAGAAAATTTTAAACTAAAGTGTGCAACTTGAATTTAGAACCTAGTCAATAATAAAATATCAAATATGAAAATATTCCCAAATAAAGTTGCGATTCCTTTCTTTTCTATCTGTTATATGCCACTTTTACTATTTTTATCTACATGTAAAAAGGATAAGCCAGAAACAAGATATGTGGATCAAGAAACAAAAGATTTTGCAGTTTTCAAACCTGGCTCATGGTGGTTATATCAAAATAAGAAGACAAATGAGAGAGATACATGGAAATTAGTTAGTAAAAAGGAAAGCATTGCCATGGCTGATGAAACTACTCCCTATAATTTTGAACAA
The DNA here is from genome assembly GCA_044357345.1 of Bacteroidia bacterium. Lineage (GTDB taxonomy): Bacteria > Bacteroidota > Bacteroidia > NS11-12g > UBA955 > JABMMZ01. The sequence continues at coordinate 19,981 of JBIKPR010000029.1, read as the reverse complement.
ATAAGTCTGATAATTCAAACAAAGTTAAATGATAGCTTTGAATATTTGATTGAAGAGCGTTCCGTTATGTTTATAACCAATAAATATTTTGGATTGTTTCAGCCTGCTTACTTTGAAAATGGTTCAAATCAAATTGGATCGTGTGACAATAATTACATAAAAGTGATTAGGCGCGATTCTTTTAAAAATCAATGTATTAATCGTGAGTTTGGATTATATCCAGGACCATGTACAACTAAATTTCCTATTTATACTAAATGGGAAAGAAATAAAGGATTGACAAAGTTAGCATATTACAATGGCGATACCTTAACTTTAGTTGGACAAAAAATAGAACAATAATAAATTAAAACATATGAAAACTCAATTTCTATTCCTAATCCTTTTAGGACTTACTATGAACCTTTATGGCAGTGATGGTGATGGTTGTCAAACTTTACGTGGAAAACCGGTAATAGTATCATCTGAGATTAATACTGTTTCAGGCCAAATAACTTTTGATATGTATTTAGAAGTAAATGATAGTTTGAAAACAACTAATTTATTTCAGTATTCCAAACCCGGATTTATGAGTGTTACAGTCAACAGCTATCCAACTACTGGAGTATGGTATCTGCCAGGAGATTCCATATTCTTCAATGTAACAATTTCTCATTCAACAGGCGGTTGGTTACCTTACTACTCGCAAGAATTTCATGTTTTTAACACTATACTGACAGATTCTGATACAGGCATTTCTGATTTTCACGGATATGTTTTTTTTACTCCTTGGAATACTGTGGAGGTTTGGGATAATTATGATTACTATACAATTGGAAGGGTTTGGAAACAAACGACTGATACAACCAGGATATATATTCCTAAAAATAATGTACCCATAAGTGATTTTTTCGCAGAGGATAGTTTCAGTGAAACATGGATGGTTGATTTCGATCTAAAAGACACGGTTGGTTTGCCTTTCTATGTAAAAATGAAACCATTAGACCCAGATTCAATCGAATACCTTGCCCTTCATTACGGGGACGATTCTGTTTATCATTCATACAACGATTCTAGTTCTGCACCACCTCTACCCAGTTATACTGGTACAATAATTGGCCGGTTGGTAACCACTTTTACTAATGATGTAGGTGTACCTGTAACAATGCCGCTTTCTGGAGTATTCCTTAAATTGAAAGAAAAAGACAAATTCTGTAATCAGGATTTTGGTGATGCTCACACTGATGAGAATGGGAACTTTTCGATAACGTATGACAGAGACCAAGTATTGGAATATGGAGAAATTGAATTATGGCTTATGTTTAAATCAAAAAATGAAGACGCAAATTTGGTTGTCTGCAGGCCTAACCTAAACTTTATGGATATAAGTGTTTTAGCGAGTTCCGAGGGTTTTGAATTTAGAAAAGGAAATACAATCAATGTTGGTCAAAATGCTGGAACCGTTGACCTTGGAAATGTGTTCTGTGAGGACCATGCTTTTTGGGTTACAAGTTGGGCCATGAATGCATATAGATATGCCGCTGTAAGTAATAAATTTACAAACCATGGCAAAAGTCTTAAAGTCATTCTAAATGCAGGATCATCCAATTATGAGGCCAAGGTGATTAGATTAAATGATTTTGCAGATGATCATGAAAATACTATTTACCATGAATATGGCCATCATATAATGTATTCATTGCAAGGGGGAGGATATATGAATGTTGTTGGTTATCCACATAAAAAAGATGGTAACCATGGCACTAATTGTTCACGAATATATACGCACCATTGGCACCACGAAGAGCATAGTCGTATAACATTTTCAGAAGGTTTTGCAGATGCAATGTTAATGATTCTTGATGCAGCAAATTGGACTAATGATTTAGAATATGGATGGCGTAGGTTTTCAAACGGAAATCGAGATTTCTTAAATGGATATGAGGTTCGTGGAACCAAACTAAACAATACTATACCAAAATCAATCAACAATGGTTTCAAATCAGAATACTATTTTGCATGCGCGCTTTATGATATGTGGGATGGACCAAATAAAAATCTTCCAGATCCAATTACATCTAACCTTCCGTCTGAGTCATCCTTACATACTTTCAATGATAGGAGACGTGATAACACCGATGGAAATTGGCCAGTTGAAGATATGGTTTCTTTAGATTTCGATGATTTAATTAAACCACTGGATATTCATGACGGGTCTGATAAATTACATAATATTGATGATTATATAACGTCATTATTGGAAGAGATTTATACAACTGATTGTAATGCAAGAAGAGGTATTGGAAAATGTTTATATTATAATAGAGTGGTATTAAATATTAGCGATGTTGAAACTAAGGGTGAAGACTGGAATACCATGATATCGACGGATATTATAGGTCAAGGTGTAACTGACAATGATGGAGGAAAGGCTTTGCTTTGTGTAAGTGTTTCTGATGATATAGTTTATTGGCGAGAATATATTGAATCTGGTCCTAACAATACCCATCAAACTTCAAATAGTTCAAATGTACCAATCGTTAATTTTTTGATAAGTGATAACCTTAGATTGGGTTACAATTACCCTCTATTAGCAGATAGGAGTAATTTCCAATTCAATTCACTAAATACTGATTTTGATTTGAATATGCATACTTGTGGAGATGTGAATTGGTCAATAAACAATACAGACTTTATTATTGGTGATGGTACTAATACAAGCAGTATCGCCTTTTGGGATAATTCAATTCTAAAATTGGACGCAATGGCGAAACTTGTAATTAATAATAATTCCAAAGTAATAATCGATCAGGGAGCAATCTTGCAATTTTATCCCGGAGCTACTATTGTTTTAAATGGTCCAAATGCGATCTTAGAAATAAAGGGTCAATTACAAATTATGGATGGAGCAACTTTTACAATTTCTGGAGGTAATGATGGAATGGGACATATTAAATTTTTCAAGAATGAAAATTCTTCGATTATCCCTTTAATAAGTTCACCGACTTATGATGGAAATGTGGAATTAATTGGAACTGGGTCAACAGATAAACTCATAGAAATTGATGGAACCGAAGGGCTCAAGATCAATTCTGATATTGTTAATTTCACTGTAAAACAAGCTAAAGTATTATTAGGAGATAGAAGCGTTATAGAGCCTAATATCAGTGGTAAAGTTTTCTTTGAACAGGTTGATGTTGGCCAATTATTCCAAGATTTTGAACATAATGGAATAAGAATAAATGGCGTAAAAAATGAATTCCATATGGTAAGGGTTAGTGGAGGGAATTATGGTTTTGTTAATACCGGCCTTCTCATCGGAAATGAAAAACTTAGCCTTCGAGCAGTGCACATTGTTGAGTGTAGTATTGGTATAATGACTTATTCATCGGGAATAAATTATCTAGGTGGGTTAATAAAAGGTTATTCTATAGCCGGCTGGAAGTCTGTTGGAGCGAATGTCCCAAGCGATATAACTGGAGTTTGGTTTAATAATGATCAAAGTAATTCTGGTGTTTTCGGAGTTATGCTCGATGGGGTAAACAGTGCTGGTTCATGTACATTTACAGGTTCTAAATTTCAAAGTAATGCATCCGGAATTCAAGCTTGGAATGTACCTGTAAGATTGAAAAATTGTAATTATTTTGAAGCAAATGATATTGGCATTCAAATGGAAGCATGGTCTAATCTAGACTTATCCAATAATTCATACACAACATTCAACGGGAATGATATGCATATTTTATCTAGATTTCATGGAATAATGCATATGAATGACGGACATAATGGTTTTCTCTCTAGCGGAAATTCATCAATCTTTTGGGCATCATTGCAACCAGGGGCTCAATCTCCTTCTGTAAACTACTTAACTCTTGCACCAACCCCAGAAAACTATTATGCAAATAATAATTTTTTTCAGACAACACCTTCTTGGGGTAATAATTTCTATTTGGATGAACGTGGTTCAAGAGTATTAAATTTAACAACAAATAATTTATATTCAAGCAATAATCCGGGTGTGTGGACTTCAGCTCAAAACAATGAATGCGGCACCCCCGAATATGAAACATTAGAATTTACAGGCAATGGAGGTGGATTGGGCCAATTTATTGCAAGCAAATATTCAACATTGAGCAGCATTACAATTCCATCAGGTTTGGAATATGGTAATAATCTTCTAAATGTTTGTAGTGGATTATTAGATAGTTTGTATATGGGTTATGCACCCAATTATTCTTCCATTACTTGTGGCCTTGGCCATTTGGCAAGAAAAACATACAGTAATAGCAGTCCGATAATGGCAAACCTGAAATTAGAATTATTGGACCACGCAATAAAAGCATATGCGATTGGAGTATCAAAAAATGCCATTTTTGTAAGTGAAGATAGTTTATCTTTTGCTTCAAATTGTTTATTAGGCACAATCGACACCTTATTAATTGATGCAAATAATGATTCTTTACCTTGGAAAAATATTAAGTTCAATTTATCCGCTGCAAAGGCTGAAGTATTAAGAATAGCAGAGCATAGAGATGATGCCTCAACATTGTTAAATTCAGCTTTAAGTTTATATACAGATTCTTTAGAAACTGTTTATTTGAACAAATGGGCTTGTATTATTGAAGCAGAGCAAGCATTTATAGATTCTTTGGTAACTTTGGACAGCTTATATATTAATTATCCATGCTACGGACAAGAGATTGAATTCAGTGCACCAATGCCAAATTCCTTAGGTATTGATAAGTCGGTGAATAAAAAAGCAGAATTTGATAATTCAATTTTAATTTATCCAAATCCGGCCTCTGAAATGTTAAATATCTTTCTGAACAATAAGCAAGATATTGCACAAATAATTATTTATGATTTAAAGGGAATGGTACTTTACTCATCAGAAGTATCGGAAATAACATCTGAATTTAAAATAGATTTAAGTGCATTGAACTCCGGATCGTATATCATTTCTGTAATTACTGAGCAAACAGTATTTCATTCACCGCTTGTTATTTCAAAGTAGATATGAGTTGAAAAATATTAAATTTATTTAAATGTAGAAGTTCGACACTTCGCCTATCCGGTCTACAGTGAAGCAGAGAAAGCTCGGAACGAAATTCCGGGCTTTTTTTATGCATTTCGTCGAGCTTTCACGCATTCACTGTTGTCCCGTAGCGTGCATGTAACGAAGTGGAATGCTCTGCTACTGGGACTACTCCAGACTACACGAAATCTTCCATAAAGTTCGACACTTCGCCTATTCGGTCTACAAATGACAGAGTGAATGCGGCCACATACTCTGTAATTTTTTTTCAGACTCACCTTCACATTTACTCTCACACTTATTTTTGGTGAATTTAATTATTTTCAGTAATTTTATTTAAAAACTAAATTACTATGTTCGATTTTCAAAAATTAGATGTATATTAAAAATCTAAGAAATTTTACATTGATGCAAAAGAAATAATTCATACCACAAAATTAGATAATTACATAAAAGACCAACTATCTCGTGCCGCTTTTAGTGTTACGCTGAATATTGCGGAAGGATCTGGTAAGTTTTCGAAAGCTGACCGCAGAAACTATTTTACGACTGCTCGTGCTTCTGTATTTGAATGTGTTGCAATAATGGATATTCTGCATGAAGAAAAGAAAATCAATGAGCTTTATTATCAATCGCTATTGAAAAACGCAGATGAATTATCACGAATCTTATATACTATGATTCAGAATTTACGTGCATGAATTACAAAAAAAAGTTCGACAACTAAGCGAAGCGTTCTCACGACTGAAGGGAGTAACTAAGCACAGTGTTCTCAAGAACTGAAGTTAATGCAGTGGAGTGATTTCACGATCAGAGGGAATACACCGAAGGGAGTAACATAGTGAAACATCAAATTGAATTAGTTTGAGAATCTTTAAAAAAGAAATATTGAAAATCAACCAATATATATTTGGTAAAACAATTTAATTGTTTCACATTTGAAATAATAGAACTTAAATAAATTGAAAAAAATTAAACCATACTTAATAATAGTTGTTCTGGCTTTAATTTTTAATTCTTCATGCAGGAGAGAACGGGGACCCAAAGAAGAACAACATTATGGTCCATTGTATCTAAATGAATTTGCAAATTATTTTTGGTTTAAGCCAGGCACGTATTGGATATATGAAAATAACAGAACAGGAGAATTAGATACTAGCACACTGACATACATAAAGCGCGATACCATAACAATCTTTTATGAGCATTCACAATTTAAACGATGGTATACATACGAGAACTTGGATTTTTTAATTGACACTAAACACCGCATTAATTCTCTAAAGTATGGCACCACTATTGGTTGCTTAACTTGTCAAAATTTGGATACAACAAGAGGTATAAGTAGAGAAGATCGTCAAGTTTTTGTTATACCCTGGAATCATAATAAAGGATATTCTGCTTATTATCCATCTCTCCAAATAGGCTCAACTACATATGATGAGGTTTACAAATTTGATATGTTAGAAGATGTCTGTTTACCAACTTGGGATAATTCAAAGCTTTTATGGGGAAGAACAAATGGAACTGCACAATTCTCCAGCTATTATTGGGCTAAGGATATTGGTTTAGTTCAAATAGACTATAAAACAACACTCAAAACTGGTTTGGATTCAGCATCATGGACATTGAAATCTTATAATATTAAAAAGTTTTAAGTGAAATAATACTATAATTAATGGAACAATCATTCATTATAGCATTTGTTTGTATGAATTGAATTTACCACTTCAATTACTTTTACAAAATAACTAAGACAACTTAGTGAAGCGTTCGCACGACTGAAAGGAGTAACTTAGCGGAGCGTTCTCACGACTGAAAGGAGTATTTCTCCTATTCGGTCTACAAAAAAGAGAGTGAGAATGGGAGCGAAAGCGGACATTATCACTCTCTTTTTTTCTTCACACTCATTTTCATTCTCACTCACACTCTGAAGGGCTCCGAGATTAGTCTCTCTTAAAATAAAACCTAGTGATAAAAATTCCATTAGAATCCTCTGAACTACCAACAGATTCTACCCCAGAAACAATGCTTACCAACTGCCAGCCTTCAGCCAACATGGCATTTACCTTGCTGTTAATTACGGCATCGTTTGCGGCAATGTTTTGAAAGCGAATGCCGCCTAAATTGTAAAAGTTAAGCAATTTGGTTTCTTCAAAATTCTTAACTCTAATTTCTGATCGATCTGATTTGTTCGGCGAATTATCACTTTCAGTCTGTATCGAGGTAAATTCTTTGTAATCTCTTTGCTCAAGTGCATTGATGATACGCGAACGGCCTATGCCAGTTGGAACAATAGACTCAATAACTGTGAAGGAAGTAAACTTAGGCTTAATTGGCTCTTCTGAACTTGAGTTTCTAAAAGAAAAAAGCACAAAAGCAAGGGCAAATACCCCTAAAAAAATTGAAGTGATTTTAATTGTTTTCATAAATAAATTTGTTAGTGTTAGAATATTTTAACAAACATAAGTGAAAAATTTCGCCAAAGTATTCCCGCAATGTACTTAATCGACTAAATAGATCTTAAATCAAAGAAATCACCTACTCTACCACAAAACTATACACGCCTTCCCTACCCAATTTAATCCAATACAAACCTGTTGTATTTAAATCCAATACAATAAAACTAACCCCTACTGAACTTGCGTTTTGTTCGAATATTTTTTGTCCCAAGGCATTGTAAATTTGGATTGACCCAATAACTGGTTCTTCGAAAAACAATCTGCCTTGCTTAGCAATTGGATTGGGATAAATATTGAATTGGTTTTTATAATTTGTAGAGGTCAAACTGTAATACCTGAAACCGTAAACATCAGAAATTGCTTTACATCCCTTGCTGTTGGTATATTCTACGGCATAGCTTCCATTTACTGGTGGGTAGAATGTTTGGGCAGTGGCAGAGTCTATTTTTACTGCTCCGGTAAACCATTGGTTGCCCGAGCTGTAATTGGATTGTATATAATTTTTATTAGCGTAAATAACGGGTTTGAATGGCAATGGATTCACCACAATAGTTACCGAATCGGTGTTAACACAATTGTTGGCATCGCGACCAATCAGCTTAAACCCTGTGTTGGCAATTAAAGTAGGACTTTTACGTATTCCCGAATTTAAATTACCGGCTAAGAATAACCCATTTTGGTATAGTGAATACGTGTTTGCACCTGTCAAATCTAAATCCAATTGTGCGCCTGAACAAAGTTTTTTGTTGCTTAATAATTTCACATTTGGCAAAGCATTGATTGCAAAAGGAATTTCATTTGAAAAAGCGATACAGCCGTTCAAATCTTTTGTAGCAACCTGCAATTTACCATTTGAACTAGGCACAAAATCAAATGACTTCTTTTTGCTAAATCGACCCAACTGGTAAGTGTTGTATAAATAAACAAAAGAATCAGCACCCGTTGCGAAAAACTTCAAGGTATCGTTGGCGCAAATTTTCCCATTGATTAAATTGCTGCTTAAAGCAACGCTTGGTAAACCATAAAAACTTAATGTTTGTGTAAAATCTGCTTCGAAGCTTTGGGTCTTTGGATTGTCAGAAACCACCTTGAGTTTATACCCCTTACCAACATTCATAGCATAAGGAATTTTAGCACCTAAAACACTGTTGAGCTTCGATACCAGAGTATCTAAAATGAGTGTTTGGTTGTTAAATGAACCCAATGAATCGGAAAGGTAAACTTTAAAATTAGAATTGGGTACATACAAGGCTGATAATGGCAGGTAGATTAAATCGCCCAAACAATAAGCGCTGTCATTGAGTAGGCCAATTTTAATGGCCGATTCGGTTTCATTTTCCACCTTATGGCTAAAAGGTTTCTTGATGTTGTCGACAAACCAATTGGCCGTGTTGTATACTTTAAAACTTTGAGTAAATTCAGGTTTTAAGTCTAGGGTGTAAACAAATCCCAATTCTGTTCCGGCTGAGACATTTCCGTAATATTCTGCATACAAAACATGGTCAATTAAGTTGACTTTAAATCCATTTGGATTGTCCATTAACCTGAAACTATTTAAATCAAATTTTGACACATCCAAACTGTCAGTCATCACCAAATATGAATGGTTCGAATACTTATCGCTGTAGCTTAACTTATAGGTGAGGCTGCGGTCTTGCTCATTGATCTTATATTGGTTCTTCGATGTTTTAAAGGCTGTGGCTAAAATGGTATCAGAGAAAGTTTCACAGATTTTAAATTGGTTATTAGAATTCAGACTGTCTGCGCGCAAATTAAGCACATAGCAGATCAAAGAATTATTCAAGAACGAATCTTTATACAGTCTAAATTCAAAAGGAATCAAAATACTCGAATTGGCAGGAATACTATCGGCAATCCAGAATATGGTATCGAAAGAATTGTAGGTAGTCTTACTGCTTTTAAAACCCAATAACTTTTGAGAGGTATTCAATGCAATTAAAACATTTTTCTCTGTCTTATTGCCTCGGTTGCTCACCTTAATGTTTTGCAATAAAACTTGGTTTTGCTTTACATGTGCTTTGCTTAAGAATTCAATGGACAAATCTTTAAAATTTGTTTTGCGTGACATCGGAAAATCAAATCCAGTTTGCACCGTATCTATTTTCATTTGCACCGTGTATGCAGCGGTGCAATTAGGGGTATATGCACCCAATGTATTCACTTGCAATTGCTCATTAGCACTTGGCGCTTGAATAAAGTAATCGCCATTAATATCTGTAAACGCAAGGCGTTCACTGCCTTTTAGAAAAACCTTTTCATTGGCAATTGCTGCATCACCAGCATCAAATACACAGTTGCTGTTTTTATCATTGTACACTTTCCCTTTTATACCATATCGTATGTAATAAGGAAGGTCCAGCACATAAGAACTATCAAAATACGTCTGCAAAACTTTATCAGACAAACTTGAGTAGCGGTCCAATTGAGAAGGAATTCCAAATGTTAATTTTCCATAAAAAGGATTTAAAATCAATTGACCCAAGCTATCGGTTTCATAGATGGTATAAATGGATTTACGGTCCATGAAAAACTTAGCTTTTGAATAAACTTCAGTCCCATCTTTTACCCCATTTTTATTGCGGTCTTCAAACGTTCTAACCTTAACTTGGCAGATAGAGTCTGGGGCAGTTACAGAGAATTGAATGGAAGTTGAAAGTCCATGTTTCTTCATTATAAGACATCTTTTCTGGTCGGCAAAAAAAGATAAATCAGCTACTCTTTTATTGAGGTAATCGTCATCTGATGGGGTCCAACAATAATGTAAAGTTTTTTCACGCGCATTTGAGTCAATGAGACTGAGATTCCCATATACAGGCACTTTCACAAGAGTTAATAGAACCGTATCACTTAAGGTCTGAAGTACATCTTTATCATCTTTCACCGGAATATCTACACAAAACTGTTCCCTTGCTTTGATGGTAAAGTCTTTGTTTTTTAGTATATAAGGAACCCTTTCCCCAGGCGATGGCTTTACGATGAAATTATAGTCCCTTTTCATGTAACCTAGCAAAACAGACGTGTTACCATTTCGTCGGTATATGCTAACACGACAAACCATTGTTCCAACTTCAGAACAGTTACTTGGTGTAGTTAATAAATTTCCATTGCTGTTGTTAAATGTGAAACCGCGCACAGGATTGAGATTGGTATTTGCCTGACAAGAAGTTATATTTGGATTTCCACAATAGTATGTCAGCGGTTTGTATGGATCGTATACCGCCTCTTGGTTTTTATCTTCTTTTGCCCTTACCATCTCATACACCTGTGAATCATTGCTTTGAAATGGTATTGTCCGGTATGAGGTACTATGGGTTTGCAAACAATTTAGATACGTTTCAGCTGGAAATAGAAAATCGTTGAACCCAATTTTGGCAGAATACTTATTCGCGTAATACAGATTGAGCATGGCCTCCACAAACATATTTCCAGGGGCGTATGTCGTGATTGCGCTGTTGCGGCAACATTGTGAAAAACCGAAATAAACCAAGGGCTTTGACTGCGTTCCAAATAAGGCAAAAGCGCCAGTAGAAAAATCAACTGTATCCAAAAAAGTATGTTTCTCATCCCCTTGGTTAGAGCTCATATTGGTGATACAGCCCCCTGCACAGGCAGTTCCTTTTATCTCCTCGATTTTAACGCGGGTTAAACTGAGCACAATCTCAAATGAATCGTTGTAAGCCACTGTTCTTGGAGGCGAGTTCAATGAAATTCCTCGGCAGTCGCGGTATAATGCAACAGTCACTTCATACTTCTTTCCACTCAAATGCCTGTAAAAGACATCGCCACCGATAAAAGAACCGGCAAATCCTTGAAGAGCAAAGACAGTAAATAAGAAAAATAGTATTGTTAGTCGCCTCATATCCTTAAGACACAAAAATAATTATTATGTTGCACACTCAGGTCATAAATAATATCAATAAGTATGAATTCATTCGATTGGGCACAATAATCAGTTAAAAATTACCTAATTTTGCCCCACTTGGCACGCATTAAAATCAATTTAAAAGATGGGACCATCAAACGTTCCGATAAAGTTTTGGGCATAGACCTCGGAACCACCAACAGCCTTGTGGCATTGGTGAATCCAGAGACCCATGAAGCCTATTGCTTGGGCGAAAATGGCGACAAAATTGTTCCTTCAGTTATTTACATTGATGCCAACAATCAAATTGTAGTTGGCGATCCTGCAAAAGCACATTTGTTGAGCGAATCGTCCAATACCGTGTATTCCGTGAAGCGTCTATTAGGTCGCTCGTTTACCGACCTTGCCTCCCATGCCCGCAGCTTTAGCTACCATTTGGTACCTGACGATACCAAGGCCATGGTGAATATTGAAATCAATGGCAAGATTTACAACCCCATTGAATTGTCTTCCTTTATTTTAAAACATTTAAAACAAAAGGCTGAAACAATATTGGGCGAAAGCATTGGCAAAGCGGTTATTACCGTTCCTGCTTATTTTAATGATTCACAAAGACAAGCCACTAGAGACGCTGGGAAACTAGCTGGCCTCGATGTCTTGCGTATAGTCAACGAACCAACCGCTGCCAGTTTGGCTTACGGCATAGGCTTGAATAAAGCAGAGCAAAAAACCATTGCGGTGTATGACTTAGGTGGTGGCACTTTTGACATCACCATTTTACAAATTCAAAATGGGGTATTTGAAGTCTTGTCAACCAACGGCGATACTTATACTGGTGGCGATGATTTCGACCGTACCATTGCAGATTATTGGTGCATTGAATTGGATTTAAAAATCGAAGACATTGAATCCAATAAATCCGATTACCAAACCCTCCGCTTAAAAGCAGAAGAAGCAAAAAAGCATTTAAGTGAAACACAAGAATATACAGGTCAAATTGTTTTAAATAACATTAATTACGACTTGTCGCTTACAAGAGAAACCTTCCAAAAGCTTATAAACTCTATCGTTGAAAAGACCTTAAAATCATGCGCCATGGCCATGAAAGATGCCGATTTGAGCGTTGAAGAAATCGATGAAGTGGTAATGGTGGGCGGTTCTACCCGAACTTTATATGTTATAGAAAGGGTGAAGAAGTTCTTCAAGAAAGAGGAAGTCAACAACAAATTGAACCCCGATGAAGTGGTTGCCCTAGGTGCTGCTATTGAAGCCGATATTTTAGCAGGCAATAGAAAAGACATTCTATTGTTGGATGTAACGCCTTTGAGTTTGGGCATTGAAACCATGGGCGGTTTAATGGATGTGATAATTCCGCGGAACAGCAAATTACCCAGCAGCGCAGGTAGACAATACACCACCTCTGTTGACGGACAAAGCAAATTAAAAATTAGCGTTTACCAAGGTGAACGTGAAATGGTGGCAGACAATAGACAACTTGGCGAATTTACGTTGGAAAATATTCCAGCCATGCCCGCTGGCTTGCCAAAAATAGACATCCGTTTTAACTTAAACGCCGACGGTATTTTAAAAGTTGAAGCCGTGGAATTGCGCTCAGGTGTTCAGCAAATTATAGACATTGAACCACAATACGGTTTGAGTGACAACGATGTTGAAACCATGCTCTTAGCAGCTATGCAACACGCAGAGGCTGACATGCAAGCGCGTTCATTGGCAGAGACCAAAACAGAAGCTGAGCAGGTAATTTACCAATGTAAAAAACTGATGAAAAATAACAGCAGTTTGTTGAGCGAGACAGAAGTTTTGGAAACAAAAACCGCGATTGAAAATTTAGAAACAATTTGTAAAGAAAACGAGAAAGAAGCAATAATAAGCGCAATGGATCGTTTGAACCACATAACCCGACCTTTTGCAGAGCGCTTAATGGATGAGGCTATTGGAAAAGCATTAACTGGAAAAAAATTGGACACATTATAAACCATGAAGTATTTAGCATTAATTATTTGTCTGTGGAATTTGGCTTTGTTTGCACAACCGGAGGGAGAAATTGAAGCCCCTTTGCAGCAGCAGAATGTCAACACCGATGAAATCCTGAAAACAAAATTGGGGGTTAAATTCACCATGGGTGGACATAGTTTCTTAGGTACAGCCTTCGACAATTCGAGACCCTTGTACGGATTCGGTGCTGGCATCTACAACATCATTGATTTAAACAAAAACAAAAACCTGAAACTGCAATGGGAATTGAACCTCACATTTAAAGGCAGTAAATTTGGGAAAGCCAACGATACTTCTTTTAGTAAAATATCATTGGCCTATTTAGAATTGCCTGTATACTTTAGTATTGAATTGTACAACAACCCAAAAAAGCAGCCAATGCATTTATTGCTTGGCGGACAGTTTGGCTACCTTTTCAGAAGCAGCATCAACAAATCATATGGAAAGTTTGGCGAAGTGAAAACCGATCTGCCTTTTAAGAAACTAGATTTGGCTCCGGCCATTGGTATCAGAAAGGAAATTGGCAGTGGAATGTCAATTCAGTTGTGTGCCAAATTGGGTATGCTCAACATTTACTCCGATGTGTTTAGAGAGCGAACCGTTAATCCTTCGAGTGTTTCTAACTATGATTACCGCGACATAACACCTCATTTCAAAGATGGCACCCACTCGGTGCGAAACATGAGCTTTGAATTGTCTTTCATGTTTTAATTTGAATTAATTTTTTGTTAATTTAAAAAATTCGTTCATTGTGGCACAATGATTGTGTTTTATAATGTGAAGATAAATTACATGAAAACACTCATACTTTTTATTGGATTTTTGGCAAGCATGCAATTAATGGCACAGAGCAACAGCAAAGTGACCATGTACCCTAACCCAGCCAATGGATTTGTTAAAATCAATTTTAGCGAAACCCCAAAAACCGATATTACTTTCACCATCAGTGATATTCTTGGCAATAAAATAGAGACCATTACCTACAAGGCCTCTGATGTAATTACTTGTGACTTTAGCAACCTAAACCTCATCAACGGTATGTATTTAATTAAAATCGAATACGGCGAACAAGTGGTTTTAAAGAAGTTATTGGTTAAAAACAGCTAATACAGTCCTTTTTTCTTAATCCCCTATAGTACTTTCTCTTAAAAAATAAAGGGTTCATAATCATATATCTCTCTAAAAAAAGGACTTAAGTTATCGATTATACCTAATAAAGTACATAAAAGACACAATTTTTTTTCTATTCTTTATAAATTTTGTACTTTTGCTACCTTATTAATTTATGAGCATTTCAAAAATTCAAGAACTATTGGGAAACGATGCCGATAGTTTGTTAAGCCACACATCAAAAACTATCAGCAAAGAAAGCATCCACTTACCAGGTGGCGATTTTGTAGACCGTGTATTTGCACAAACAAACCGTTCTCCTCAAGTATTAAGAAGCTTAAACGCCATTTACAACCATGGCAGATTGGCCGGAACTGGTTACGTAAGTATCCTGCCAGTTGACCAAGGCATAGAGCATAGTGCTGGTGCATCATTTGCCCCAAACCCTGCTTTCTTTGATCCAGAAAATATTGTAAAATTAGCCATTGAAGGTGGTTGCAACGCGGTTGCTTCTACTTATGGTGTTCTTGCTGCTTGCAGCAGAAAATATGCACACAAAATTCCTTTCATTGTGAAGTTAAACCACAATGAGTTTTTAACTTACCCTAACAAATTTGATCAAATCATGTTTGGAAGTGTTGAAGAGGCTTGGAATTTAGGTGCAACTGCAGTTGGTGCAACCATTTACTTCGGTTCTCCAGAGTCAGCCCGTCAAATCGTTGAAGTTGCTCAAGCTTTCGAAAGAGCGCATGAGTTGGGTATGACCACCATTTTATGGTGCTACCTAAGAAACAACGGTTTCAAAAAAGATGGTATCGATTACCACACTTCAACTGACTTAACTGCGCAAGCAAACCATTTGGGTGTAACCATCCAAGCGGATATCATCAAACAAAAATTGCCAACTAACAACGGTGGATACACTGCTTTGAACTTTGGTAAAACCCACGCAAAAGTGTACAGTGAATTAACAACTGATCATCCAATTGATCTTTGCCGTTACCAAGTTGCAAATTGCTACATGGGCCGTGCAGGACTAATTAACAGTGGTGGTGAAAGTAAAGGTGCTAGCGATTTGGCCGAAGCAGTAACAACCGCAGTAATCAACAAACGCGCAGGCGGACAAGGTTTGATTAGCGGAAGAAAAGCTTTCCAAAAGCCAATGAACGAAGGTATCGCATTGCTAAACAGCATTCAAGATGTGTATCTTGAAAAACAAATCACTATTGCTTAATTCAAATCTTTATCCTAATCTTGTACTTGTATTATGAGCTGGTTTAAACGCGTATCCGAAGGT
Source organism: Bacteroidia bacterium (assembly GCA_044357345.1). Lineage (GTDB taxonomy): Bacteria > Bacteroidota > Bacteroidia > NS11-12g > UBA955 > JABMMZ01. Next base: position 4,199 of record JBIKPR010000029.1, on the reverse strand, counting down.
ATAACTACTAAAACTAAGGAAAAGAAAGCGACTCCAGACGGCTTATGGGATAAGTGCCCTAGATGTAAAGCCATTACCCCGCATAAAGATTTAATTGAGGCCCGTTTTGTTTGTCCTTCATGCGACTACCATTACAAAATCAGTTCTAAAGAATATTTTGAAATCTTATTTGATGACAACAAATTCAAAGAGCTTGATGCCAATTTAATATCTGATGACCCATTGCACTTTACAGATACCAAACCCTATACCGCAAGGATAGAGGACAGTATTAACAAAAGTGGATTGAATGATGCGGTTAGAACTGCCCATGGCAAATCAAACGGCCGTAAAATTGTTATCGCTTGTATGGACTTCGGGTTCATCGGTGGTTCAATGGGAAGTGTTGTAGGAGAAAAAATAGCTAGAGCGATTGACTTTGCACGTGAAAACCGTATGCCACTTCTTATTATTAGTAAAAGTGGTGGTGCGCGTATGATGGAGGCGGCTTTTTCGCTTATGCAAATGGCAAAAACTTCTGCTAAATTGGCGCTATTGGCCAGGGATGGCGTTCCTTATATCTCTTTGTTAACCGATCCAACCACTGGAGGTATTACCGCATCGTTTGCGATGTTGGGCGATTTCAATATCGCTGAACCAGAAGCATTAATCGGTTTTGCTGGTCCAAGGGTTATAAAAGAAACCATAGGAAAAGATTTACCAAAAGGATTTCAAAGTTCTGAGTTTTTACTAGAACATGGCTTTGTCGATATGATCGTACATAGAAATGTTTTGAAAGATAAAATCAGCCTGCTTTTAAGTCAGATTTGGGATTAAACGAAAGAATTTTAACAACAAAAATAATTAAATAACACAATGAACTTTCCAGAAAATTTAAAGTACACCAAAGACCACGAATGGATTAGCATAGATGGCGATGTTGCAACTGTTGGTATTACCGATTTTGCTCAAGGTGAACTAGGTGATATCGTTTTCGTTGAAATCGAAACCAAAGGTCAAACACTTGCTAAAGAAGCTACTTTCGGAACTGTTGAAGCAGTTAAGACTGTAAGTGATTTATTCATGCCTATCTCTGGTGAAATATCAGAAGTTAACCCAGCTTTAGAATCTAATCCTGAATTGGTAAACTCTGACCCTTACCAAACTGGTTGGATGGTTAAAATCAAAATTAGCAATGCTGCAGAATTAAACGATTTGTTAGATTCAACAGCTTACCAAGCTTTAACCGGTCACTAATCAAATTCTGTTAGTTTGGCTAACAAGTTTAAAATATTAAAACATCAATTGCCCACCTTTGCGTGGGCAATTTTTATTTTGGTTTTATGCACCAGCAGCAGTGGTGGTTTCATAACCCAAAAGCTCTTCGGTATTCCAACCGATAAACTAGGACATGCGTTTATCTTCGCAGTTCTTGTATATTTCTTGATGCTTGGATTTATCAAGCAATGGCGCTTCTCATTTTTATTGAATAAAATACGCCTCATTTCTTTAATCATTGCCATTATTTACGCCATAGCCATTGAATTAATTCAACACTACTTTACTATTGACCGTATAGCCGATTATTGGGATGTTGCAGCAGATATCATAGGCGCAGTCATTGGTCTTGCAGTGTTTCACTCAGTATATGGTGATTTGAAGTTTTTGGATAGGGACGATACGATGTGAGAGTGATCCCGGTACCAGAGACTTCACTCCCCATGTCAGAATTCGCTCAAAGCCGCGAATACGAAACAGGGCAGGTCGTTGCGTCACGGTACGGGATGAGAGAATGAGAAATTGATCCCGGTAGCAGAGAACTCCGTTTCACTTCGTTCACGCTACGGGATGGAGAAATTGATCACAATCCCGATAGCTATCTGGACTCTTGCTCTTGTTGTTGCTTTTAAGATGCTGTCTCAGGTGGTGTTTTTCACCCCTGAGTCTTACACTAAATCACCAACAAATACCGATTGCCTGGCCCTTGCAGAAACCCGTACTGTGTTTTCTGCTCTGAGAAAACTCTAGTACAGGGTTCTTGCCCTTGCGATTCAGCTTATTAGTGTATGTCACATCATTGTAAAAACTACAATATCATATAATTCAGCACCTACGGAGCTGATTTCCTGAAGCTAATTTATCTATAATAATTTAGCTTCTACGAAGTATAAACCCAATACCGTGACGCAGCAAAGCGAAGTCTCTGGTTTCGGGGCAATAATAATATCGCTCCGCTGGAGCTCCCCTCACTAATTGCTATAAGGACGAGAAGTCGAAGTATTTCATAAAAAACTAAACCCTAAACGCTAGACCCTATACCCTATCTGAGCTTCTTCATCAATGCCCCCAAACGCTTTTTCATTATCTTACAATAGTTCAACTCTTCCTTACTTGAAATTTTTACATCCTTATTCATACCCTGCATCACCTCAATATAAAGCACTTGATAGTAAAAGAAATTGTACATGATTTTTATAGATGCCAAAGCATTTTTACATGAAGACACTTCTTTCTTGCTCTTGGCTAAGGCCTCCAAACGCAATAAAACTTGATCGCTAACATCACCCGACTCCTTGATGTATTTTTTTAGGTAAGGATTAAAACGCAAGTAATTGGCTAATGCTGTGGCGGCAAAACCGGCATTTTCATAATTGTCTTTTTCTATGGTATTCAGCAAAAAAATCGACTCGTTATCGGAGCTTGTCTTAGCAATCGCAGTATAAACCATGCTGCGCATTTTTCTGTGGGTATTGTAGCGGTTGTCGTTTGCAAACGAATAGGCAGCCTCTGGTTCCAATTGTGTTAAGGCAGTCAAACTGGCTTTTACAACATTGAATGACGAATCGTTTAACATGGCCTTTAAAACCAATACATCTTTACTGGCCGAAAACAAAGACACATAAGCTTTTCTCACCTCAGCAGAAGGCTCTTTTAACAAAGCTAGTTTTGCTGTTTTGGCAAATTTAGATACAGTTGCCACACTAAAATCTGTTGAAGCAATTTGCTCCAAAGCACTAACTCTACAATGCCAGAAAGGATGGGCCAACATTGTTGAACAATACAAAGCTTTCGAAGCTGTATCGTTTTCTAAAATCATCAATTGCTCAAAAGCTTTTAGTTTATGTGCAGCCAACTGCGCATTGGCAAATTGCAATTTCCAAGCATTCAAATCTTTGATTTCTTCCAATTGCCCTAAACACTGGTTTTCTGCATCAAATTGCACATAGTTATCGCTATTTGTATTCGAGAAACTAAACACTTGGGTGTCTTTGTTGAGCATTAAACGCTGGCGCTTGAATGACCCATTCTCTAATACATCAACATCAAAAAACAATTTGAAGCGTTTTTCTTTTTGTATGATTTTTATTTGGTAACCATTGTCCTTGTTTATTGAATGTGTTATGTTCAAATGCGGGTGTCCGGCTTGCATAAACCATTGGTCGAAAAACCAATTTAAATCTTCCCCTGTTACCGATTCAAATGCCTTGCGCAAATTGCTAATCTCGGCATTTTTGTATCCGTTATCCGTTAAGTAAATTTTTATTCCTGCAAAGAAAGCCTCATCGCCTATGTACTTTCTCAACATATGCAAAACAGAGCCACCTTTTTGGTAGCTATGTCCATCAAACATGTCTTCTTTGTCTTTGTAATGGTAGCGTATCAACTCCACTTGTTTGTAGTCAGACTCGTCAATGTAGCGTTGGTGAAATCTACTCAATTTCAAATCAGCTTCACTGCGGCCATACTTATAATCGTCCCACAAGTATTCGCCATAGGTCGCAAACGATTCATTTAGTGGGAGATTAGACCACGACTCACAGGTTACCAAGTCGCCAAACCAATGGTGAAACAATTCGTGGGCTACAACATCTTCATAGGTGCCATCGAGATGCTCTCGTGCATCGTGTTGCAATCTGTCATAGTGAATTACACAGCCAGTATTTTCCATTGCACCACTTACAAAATCGCGGACCACCACTTGGTGAAACTTGTCCCACGGATAAGGCACTTGTAAAATATTACTGTAGAATTCCAACATCTCAGGGGTATTACCAAAGACCAATTTGCTGTAAGCAGCATATTCAGGTTCTAAATAGTAATTAACTTCTTTGCCTCTCCAGCTGTCTTTGGTTTCAGAAAAATCGCCAATAACCAAGGCAAACAAATAAGGTGAATGCGGTTTAACTTGCTCCCAAATATCTATGCGGGTACTGTCATTT
>JBIKPR010000088.1:0-8638 GCA_044357345.1 Bacteroidia bacterium | reverse complement strand
GTTAAGCATGGCATAATTGAAAAAGTTTTGTTCCGATTGTTGTGGATTAACATTCACACTTCGTGAAGACATACTAATGGAAATATCAAATTTGCAATAGCCATCATTCACCAATTTAGAAAAATCGAAACTTCCTTCAAAAACATGGACTTCATAACCCAAGTTTATAGTAGAACCAGGTCGGCATTTGCTAATTGAGGTGTTGCATCCAATTGCAATTTCTTCTATGTACTTCCGGTTGATTTCTATATTGCCTAAAACAGAAGTCGAATTACTGGTACCTAATGCGCCTTTGATAATTAAATCTGGCACTTCATTGCATGAACTTGAATTGTCTCCTCCACCTATTCCATTGAACTTACATTCGTTACAATCTCGGTAAACTTTCAATTTAAATTTATACGTGTTACCATAAACATGCTTATAGGTAATTTCAGCGCCAGAAATATGCGAGGCATACATTTCCAATGCACTGAAACAGAGCAAAAGAACAATCCATATTTTAGCTTTAATCCTCATTTTATAAAAATACAAAATGACAGGCTAAGTATTTACTTAACCTGTCATTCCATAATAGTTCTTATCTTAATAAAGTAACAGTACCTTCGTATTGATACTCTTCGCCATCGTATGCGGTAACCTTGATCACCCACATGTAAACATCTTGTTGAGCTTCAACACCTCGGTACAAACCATCCCAGCTTGCATATTTATCATCTGTTTTCCATAACATTTCACCCCAACGGTTGAACAATTCAATATGGAAAGTTTTTTCCCCATTCACCACCGCTCTGAAAACGTTGTTGGCATTGGGACCAGTTTTCTCAGGACTGAAAGCTGTTGGAACAAACACCGTCACGTCTGGACCGATTTTACGCAATTGGCTAATTGAATCCCAGCAGGTATAATCTTGGTTTTTGTATTGGTAAGTGATAGTTGATGTTAGGTGAACATAATACTTCATGGTGTCTGCAGTATATGAATGGATAGGATTCATTTTTGTACTTGTATCATCTACATCACCACTACCAAAGTTCCACTCATAAGTCATTTTTACATCAGGTCTTTGCCATCTAACTTTAGTTTCATCAAAGAACTTGAATTTAGGGAAAGCAACAGTGGTAAAGAAACCAGGATCGCTGCTGAATCCAACTTTAGGTTGAGGCAATACTTTGATGTATTCCAAAGAGTCTTTTCTTATTGAACACGCTTGGGTTGGACCTACTCCCCATTGATTGTCAACAATCAATGTTATGTCATACCAAGTGCGTTTTGCAGTGTCATATTTAATATTTTGAGGATTAAAGCTTGTGCTTTGCATCAATGAATCGCCATTGCCATACCACCAATTGTATCTTAAGTTTGGAGAACCTGCTGGTTTTGCAATCAATGCAGTAAAGTTAACAATTGCAGGCTCACATTGAACTTCTGGGTCACCCATGAAATCAAACTGAGGATAAGCTTCAATAATTAAATCAATATTGTCTGTAGCAACTGGACATACACCCTCTTTGAGAGTAGATATTGTCAATCTCACCTTGCCTGACATTCCATTTATTGCCGTATCATTTAATCCATGGAAATATTTGCTTGGCAATGAATCTGGTTTGCTAAAACTTCCATCACCATTGGTAGACCACTTGGTTCTGCTTGCCCAATTTTTAGTTGAAGTTAAATCAAAATCTTTACCCTCACATTGTTGGTAAGGCTGAAGTAAGTTTGTAATTGTTACCTCTGGCTGTGATTGTATTAACAATGTTTGAGAGTCTGATGAGGTACAACCTGTTAACGGGTTAGTATAGGCGAATTTCACTCTTACGGGACCTTCGTACTGTTTTGACTTTGCACTAACTCCAGGATTAAAATCACGACCTGTTACACCAACACCAGTCCACTTACCTACATTACCACTCGGCAATATGTTGTTTAATGTGAAAGCCGGAGAGCTAGAACAAACGGTATCCGGAACATCAATTTGAATAATTGGCAAACCATTTACCAATATCTCGGTACTATCTGTAACAGGGCAACCACTTGATACATCTGTTAATTTCACAATGTATTGACCAGCGCCATATTTAGGGTCAAATAGTTTTTTATTGACCATAGATTTTTGGATTTTTGGTGCAACGTTAGGATTGCTTAAATCCCTAGATCCACCATATTCTATTGTCTCCCAAGTACCTGAAGGGAATCTTCCTCCATTGACTTTGTCTATTACAAAACTGTCTAAGATAGCTAGAGGATCGTTGATACACAATTTAGGCATACCTGTAAATTCAATCTCCGGCAATTTAATAACTTTTACAAAAGCGGTATCACAAGTTTTACAACTGGTAATGGCATCGGCAAAACAATATTCAATGGTGTAAGTACCTGTTTTCTCGTTTTCTCCTTCTTGACCTGGATCCATCAACATGGTGTTAGGCGTAACAGACATATCTGGCATGATGATCGCCGCAGGATCAACTCCTGAACCAACTGGAACATCAATAACTCTCCATGATTCAATTCCACCGATTTTAGAGAATGGACGAACAATTTGTTTATCCAATGTAATCAAACCTGCTTTTTGACAATAGGTGCTGTCTCTAACATATACATCAGGATTAGGATTCAATCTGGTAGGTTTACATTCTTTATTATAGCAACCTTTGTAATCTCTGTAATCGTAACAAATGGTATCTCTCAAACCAGCTTTTGGAACTTGAGCGTTTTTAATAAATTTAGGGAAATCATAAACAAATACATTCACACCTACAGGTCCACCAGTTACCCAACTTGGTTTTTTGAATTGTTGATAATAACGAACGTCATTGGTGCTTTGCGACTTATCGCCTGAGAATGCTTTGGTAATATTCGCTTGGGTTAAGTTAATGGCACCATCTGCATAGCAACGAGGAGGTAAACCGCCGAATATAAATGTAGGCAAGGCATTAACCACCAAGTTAAAGGTGTCTTTATCTTCACACTCTACACCACCTTGGGTTACTTTCAAATACATCTCATAATCCTTAGGCACAATGGTGGTGATTTTTAATTTGAATGAACTATCAGACGCCAAATTAGTACCTGAGGCAATGTCTCTCCAAGAAATAGTTCTTGAATATCCTTTCGGTCTGCGTTGTCCTTTCACCTTTAAAGTATCGAAAATACAGATCTCACGGTCTGGTTTTGCTATTGCAACAACGGTATCGTTTACAAACAACTCCATGGTATCGCTGGTGTTACAACCTAAATGGTCTATTACTTTAGCAATGTATTTTCCAGCGATATTAACGGTGATTTGACGGGTGCTGTCACCATTTGGCTGCCAGAAATAACGCATGGTATCCGCATTTTGTGCATCTAAAGTTACGTTGTTGTAGGTACAAATCCTTTGGTCAGGTCCAATATCTACGATTGGGTTTGGTTGGTATTTAACCGTTACAGTATCGCTGTCAACACATTTGTTTTTATCTGTTAAAGTTAAAAGCAACTTGGTTGTTGCGGTTGGCTTTACCAAGGTGTAAGTTGAATTGGTGTCTTTAGCATCAAAGAATCCAATAGGCACTTGCCATTTGTATTTGTATGCTGGAACACCATTGGCAACAACTGGCTCTAGAGTGATGCTGTTACCAGCACAAACGAAGGTGTCTCTTCCAAATTTCAATTGCACATCCAATACCGGAGGGATAATCACCGTATCAGAATAAATACTTGGACAGTTGTATGGAGGATTGTTAATTTCATATTCGATGATGTACTTACCACCGCGTTTAAATTTCACACTGTCTTTAGCAACAAAACCGAAATAGTATGGTGTTCCTGAATTTGTGGAGTCACGGATGGTGAATTTATGTCTGTAATTTTTTTTGTTGTAGTTAACAGTATCCACTGGGAAAGCAGTGAATCTTAATTTACCACAATCTAAAATATCGTATTTACGCGTTGCTCTTGCTTTAGGTTTAACCGTTACTGTATAGCCTTTGTTCGCAGAAGATGGTCTAGGACAGTTGTCATCTTTTGCGGTAGCAGTAAATGCGTAAACGTTTGAACGCGCATCTCCAATTTTTGTCTGCCAGCAGAACAAAGCTTCTTTTTCACGGGCTGTTGGATCCACAATTGTAAAAGTAGCACCTGGTATACCAAAGTTCCATGTTAATGATACAGTATCCAAACGGGTTTGTTTCGGCAAATATGGATCATCCTTTGATACAAGCGTAAAACAAATTTTATTTCCTTCACAAACAGAATACTTGTTGTTTCCAGTAAAATATGGAGGGTTGTTGTCTGGACATTGTTTTACAACAATCTGCATATCCCTTCTGGTATATCCTATTATCTGCATTTTACGGGTAGATGAATCTCTTCTCCACTCGGTAATTTTCATTACGATTACACCAACCTCGTCACATTTTGTTGGGGTAAACACGATATCCCCAGTTTCTTTGTCAAAATAAAACCCCCTTGGTGGCTTTGCATTTGGCAATGCTCTACAATTGATAACACCAGGATTTGGTGGGCAATAAGGCGTCATAGGAATAGTTTGTGTAAAGCTTCCAGTATACGTTTCATTTGAGTTGTTTGCGTTCAAAGGCGTACCCAATTCATACGACAAACTGTCACCGTCTATTACCTCACGAACACCGTTGTTGTAGGTAAATGGTTGGTTGCAACAAACATAAGCAACAGGAGGTATTGACAACTGAGGGGAAGTATTGCATTTGTTTCCAACGTTACAAATATTAATCATCGCATCGGTGTAAAAATTACCCGGACTGATGGTAGTGATTGCTCCGTTTCTACAGCATTGTTCTACTTTAATCAAGATTTCACAACATCCTGCATCCTTCATCGCTTTAAATGGACTTGTGTTAAAATCCACAATGGCCTCAAATACGTGCTCCTCAATACCCTCAGCTGATGTTTGATTTTGCGGATTGCAAGGTGCAGTTCCTCCTGTACAAGTTGGCGTCAAATCGTTGATAGCCGTTCTTGTGTAATTTACAGAATTTTGATTGGTTCCGTCTTTACAAAAAAGTTTGATATCTGGACTATTGAAAGGAATACCACGACAATCGCGGTAAATCTTAATTACTAGTTTGTATTTCCCAGGTGAAATACACTCGTAAGCTATATCCCCACCCATCATGTGGGAAGCAGAAGCCTCGTATTGAAATCCGAGGATTACAATCAGTAAAAGAAAAATTTTGTATATTCTATTCATATCGTGTTGTTGCTTGTTAGTGAGTTAAAATTAGTTTTTGTACGTGTACAATGTTTAATGTTTTATATTCTACTATATACACCCCTGCATTTAAATCAGGTGGTAATATAATGCTTTTATCTTTATCATCCAAATTCAATTTGCAGATTTCCTTTCCATTCAAATCCATAAGCCTGATACAGTCAGGGCTTTCAAGTGTTGTTTGCAAGTTCAATTTATCCCCAATTTTTACAGGATTGGGAAACCAAGTCAAAATCGATGCTTTTACATGGTTAATTCGTTCTGTTTTAAGCAGATTTTTAGTATTTAATACTTGCCTAATCCTTAAACAATTCTCGCCAATTTGTTTAAAAGATTTGAAGTTTTCATCCACAGAAAAATAAACCAAATCATAGGTACTTCCCTGGCCACTTTTCAATTCAATTGCTTCAAAGTTCAGCAATCCAATTTTTTTGCCAGGCACCTGATCTGTCCACCTCAAATTTGAGTGTGAATTGTCTGTTGTATCAGAATAAACATATTTGGCTACCCCTGAACCATCAACACCATTGCTTCCGAAATTTAGCACCTTGCCATTCTTCCATTTACCTTGCATTAAATTGACAAAATGCTGGACTGAATCTGGACGGCCATTAATGCGATCCGCATTGTTCTCAAAATACATGCTTGATACAATATGTTTGTTAAGTGCCATACAACCTAAAGACACAAGCTTTTTTGAAAACGTTGCTTCACTTGTATCATTTATTGCATAAATTGCTTGAGCCCCAATTTCAGTGCCTAAATACTCGTTTTCAATACTGCCAATTTTAAAATTCAAAACAGGACTGAATCTAAAATTCTTATAGGTTCTTGGCGAACGGTTAAAAACCGTATAACGCACCATAAAACAATTGCTCAAAATAGGATCATTAAATGACATCACTGTAGTATGCAATTCTACCCCCAAAGGCAAACCATTGCTTATTGAATGGGTATTTGCAACATCATTGGATATTGAATACAAGATGGCATCCGATTCTATGTAAGGATAGTCGCCTTTCAATGGTTCGTATACCATATTGTTGTCTTCTAAATCGACAAAAGGCGCCAATATTTGTGCATATGGAAATCCGAATGACCCGGGCCAATTGCTAATTTCTGAAATTGGTAAATATTGTTGTTTATTGTAATTCTGAATGTGGTAAATGATATTAACTTTTGTCAAGGGATATACCTTGTTCCATTGCAATGAATTTGCAGCTTGCTCATTCACCAATGTCATTGGACCAGGCCACATCTCTGCTCCACCGTTAATGGCATCATAAACCGTTAGTCTAACTTGTCCTAAACTGTCAGTTGCCGACATCCAAACGCCTGCACTCTGAAGCAATCCCATACCTGTTTTATTAACGATAGATGAAACAGAAGAACTGTCTTTCAACATCCCATCCGAACCCAAGCGAAGCGATAAATTATTGTTCGTAATTACACGCGTCAAAGGCTGAGAATAGGCGCTTGCCGTAAGCAATAGAAAAAGATATGTTGCTAAACTCCTCAAAACAAAGTGTATCTTATACCCAATGACAACTGAGGACTAAGTACTTTTTCATCTATTTTGTTTCCAAAGTGATTTGACTTCAATCCAAAATATTGAAAACCTGGTTCGGCAATTAAACGTATTCTATTGCTTATTTTATAAGCGCCCATAACACTTAAACCGGCGCCGAAACCAAGGGTGCCTTTGCTTGAACTATATGGCAGTACTATGTGTTGATCTAAATTAATGTTTTGACCTTGGCTGCTTTTGATGTAATTAAAAAGCGCTGATCCATTGATGGAAAAATCAAACTTTTTATACCCAAAATTATAACTCAGACCCAATGGCAATTGAAAAATTTTATACTGGTTTTTGAAATTCACATTTTGAGAATTTGTAACCTGAGAATTCACGGTATCATATGTCACAATCTTTACCACCCCTTTGATAGGGTCGTTGATGTATTTGATGTGCTGGTTAATTTGTGTATGCTCGGCATTGTAGTCTAATTGTCCTTTGTAAAGATTGGATTGTTCTCTGTAGTTCAACCCTGTAAACACATTCCATTTTGATGAAACAGGTATTGAAATTCTAAACCCAAACCCTTGATTAAGCGATGCTTTTGATACCGCTTTACCTGCTTCCACTAAAGAATTATCACCACTTAACAGCATCATGTTAACACTCGGATTAAACATGAAATCTAAGTAAATGGGACGTTTGTTTTTACTATGGCCATTTCTTTTCACTGGTTTATTGTCAACCATTTCTATTGTTTCAATATTTTTATTAATAGACATTTTGCTCAATCTAACGACGCGACTAAACAGGAAATCGCGGTTTACCAATGCATCGTCTCCGATGGTTTCATACACATACAAATGGCTATTGCCTTGATGTTCTGATTTTTGGATTAATGGTCTTTCACCCTTACCAACATTAAAATATTGATTATCAATTCCTGCATTATTAACGGTTGTTTTAGCAATGTTGTTATCCCTTTTAACTACTATTTCTTGACCTCTATTTGATGAAGAACTAGCTTTTACGCTTGATTCAGCATTCCTTTTCTTTGGCTTAAGCATTGGAACAGTCTTTTGAGAAACATCTTCTTTAGTAGCATTAGTCTCTGCAATAATTTGTTCTGGTTTATTTGTTTCTTGAGCTTGAGATTTTGGCGATTCCCTCTCCAAAACAACGTTGCTTGAAATTGAAGTTGATTTAGAGCCCTTGCCCCAATACCAAAAGCCCAAAGAAACAATTAGGACTATGCCTAATACCACCCCAGCAAAGGGATAAACAGCAAAGCGCTTAGGCTTGGCTGCTCTTTTCTCGAATATCGAATCAAGCAAATTCTCACTGGGCTGAACTTCTGTGTTCTTCAGCTTATCTGCAATTCGCTTTTCAAATGAATTTTCCATCATAAGTTTATCTTTTCTAAATTGATGATTTGTTGTTGTAAATATTTTTTTGCTTTCGCATATTGACTTCTTGAACTGGCTTCTTCTATCCCCAAGTTGTCTGCGATTTCTTTGTGGCTATAACCCTCAATGGCGTACATACTAAAAACGTACTTGTAGCCCTGAGGCATTTGAGCAATTAATTTCAATAAATCTTGCTCTGACATTTTATCGACAACTGAGTTATCGTGATGGTCCCATTCATTATGACCCGCTGATATGTCTTCAAATTTTATCTTGTTGGCCCTGATTTTATTGATTGAAGTATTCACCATAATTCGACGTACCCAACCCTCCAATGAACCTTCCATTTTGAATTTTGAAATATTGTCAAAAACTTTAATGAAACCATCCTGAAGAATATCTTCAGCTTCCATCTTACTGCTCGAATATCTTATGCATACAGCCATCATTTTACCAGCAAAGCGTTTGTAAAGCTCCCTCTGACAT
>JBIKPR010000028.1:0-29998 GCA_044357345.1 Bacteroidia bacterium | reverse complement strand
CAAGCCAATCCAAGGGGTTTTGGTGCAAAAACAGGCAGTAGCAATAAAAAAGCCAATAGTTGGGAAAAGTTTGCCACCGAAAACAAATCTAGAATCAAATAAAAATAAGGAATTATTTCACCTTCAGTTTGCGTCCCAAACTCAGGATACTTGTAGGTCTAATCTTGTTCATTTTACAAAGCTTAGACACTGTGGTCTTGTGCTTGCGTGCAATTGAGCCTAGGGTATCACCAGAACGAACCACATGGTATTTGGCCACAGGCTTTTTCACCGCTTTGTAGTGAGACTCAGCAAATTCAGCATCTGCTTGTCTTTGTTTGTGAATCAATTTACCGTTGTCAAACGTGGTGCTGTCAATTTGCACATCGTTGTTAAGCAAAGAAAAATTATCGAAAGAAATAAATTTAGAAGGATCGATTGGTTGGCCCATGAAACGAATTTCAAAATGCAAATGAGAACCAAAGCTATGCCCAGTGTTACCACCCAAACCAACAAACTCACCGGCTTTTAATTTTTGCCCTGGCTCCACCAATACTTTTGATAAGTGGCCATATAAGGTTTCCAAACCATTGTGGTGACGCACAACAACCATATTGCCATAGCCATAGTAGTAACGCGACATACGCACCACACCATCGAAGGCAGACACAACCGTATCACCTGTTTCAAGATCTAGGTCAACTCCTTGGTGTGCTCTGCCGTGTCTTGGACCGTATGTTGATGTAACAACATTGGTGATGGGCATAACAAAACCGAAAGAATCAGCGGCTAGAACGATATTAACTGGCTGTTTAAAACTGCTGTAATCGTAAGTATATGGATTCAATACTTCGGTCTCCCAAGTATTCAGATAAATATCCCAAGCAGAACTAAAGGTAGAATCGAAGGCTGAAGTAAAACGAGAAGGATCAGAACCTGGCTCAGCATCATTTAAAGAAACGAACGCATTTAAATGTAGTCCATCAGCATAGCCGTTGCTTACTAGGAAGAAAGCAATAAAAGCAAGGCATTTATAAATGAAGGATCTTTTCAAGAGCGTTTTTTTTGTCGAGTTGCAAAATTAACGCTAATTCCTCAATATTTCCAAATTTTTTTTCGTCCCTAAGTCTAGCTATAACGAAGATTTCGACCACTTTGTCGTAGATATCGGCACTGAAATCGAAGATATTCACCTCAACACTAAAGTCTTTCCCCTGAATCGTTGGGTTGTCGCCAATGTTCATCATGCCCCCATAAATTTGACCCTCTACTTTGCATTGTACCGCGTAAACACCATTGGCCGGTATGAGTTTATTGGGATGGTTGATGTCCAAATTGGCCGTAGGGTATCCAATGGTCCTTCCGAGTTTTTTGCCATATACCACTTTCCCGGAAAACGAATAGGGTCTTCCCAAATACGCATTAGCGGTATCAATATCACCAGAAAGCAAAGAATTTCTAATTTTAGTGCTGCTAATGGTAATATGGTCGACGTCTTCAGGCCCAATTTCTAAGACCTGATAATTATATGTATCCTCAAAAGATTTGAGCAAATTGATATCCCCTTCGCGGTTGCGGCCAAAACGGTGGTCATACCCAATAATTGCAGTATGAATGTTCAGAGAATTGACCAAGAAATCTTTGATAAAATCTTCTGGCAACATTTGACTAAATTCTTTTGTGAAAGGCAAGACAACAACATTGTCGACACCAGCCTTCTCCAATTCATCGATTTTTTCTTCTAAAGTTTGTAAAAGCTTCAATTCGTTGTCATCCGGAAACAAAAACAAACGGGGATGTGGCCAAAAAGTCAACAAAACACTTTCTCCTCGAGCTTTTTCACTTTCGTCTTTTAAACGCTTAAGAATCTTTTGATGCCCTAAATGAACACCATCAAACGTACCTTGGGTAAAAACGGTATTAGTAAACTCAGGTAAGCGACCAATTGAATTAAAAATCCTCATAAACTATCGGCTGCAAAGTTGCTCAAAATTTTCAATACTAAACGCATTTTCAATTTTAAAATCGCCAATAGCTGTTCTTCTCAATTGGGTTAGATAGGCCCCACTTTTCAAATGAGCGGCAAAATCGCTGGCCAAGGTTCTAATATATGTACCTTTACTGCAGTTAGCTTCAAATGCCATATCAGGCAATTGTTTGTCGACTTTGAAACCGTATATTTTAATGAAACGACTTTTCATTTCGACCTCTTCCCCATTTCTTGCCATTTTATAGGCACGGACTCCATTTACTTTAATGGCTGAAAAACTCGGTGGGGTTTGAGCAACATCGCCAATAAAGGCTTGAACGGCTGCATCGATATCTGACTCTTTGATATGTTCGTATGGAAATTCTCCATTAAATTCAGTTTCCAAATCGTGCGACGGGGTGGTCTTTCCAAAATTAAAAACACCGGTATAGGTCTTTTCCATGTCTTGGATTTTCTCAATCATTTTGGTGCATTTTCCTGTACAAATGATTAAGAGACCGGTTGCCAAAGGATCCAGCGTGCCTGCGTGTCCGACTTTAACCGCCTTGCTCAGGTAGCGCACTTTTTTCACCAATTTAAATGAGGACCAAAGATGTGGTTTATCAAACAAAAGGATGGCACCTTGCTTGATTTTTTCTAGGTCAAAATTATCCGCGTTGATTAAATAATCTTTTAGCTCTAAAGGCGTTTCACTATTTGCTAAAACTTCCATTGGAGATGATTTGAGAATTTGCGGTAATGGTATAGAAATAAATCCCTGAAGCAAATTCAGATGTATTGATAAATGCCTTTTGTTGGCCAGAATTTTGCGGTTCGCTCAAAGTAAAAAGCAATTTTCCTGACTGGTCGTAGACTTGTATTTGAACCATTGCCTCAGCGTTTAAGATAAACGGCAAAGTTAGCACATCGGCCACAGGATTGGGATAGGCATCTAAGTCTTGCATTGGTTTTTCAGCCACAGCTTGAATGCCTACAGATGGATCGTTGATGCTAATTTTACTGATCCAAGTACCTACAGCATTGGAGCTTTTACCATAAGAACCCGAAATCCAAAATTCATTTGGATTGTTGTAACGTCTTTGGACAGAAGTATAATCACCCCAACGCTCTGCGGTATCGGCAATAAAACTATTGATGATGCCTTGGCCTTTTTTCACCATTAACAAATCAGAATAATTTCCACTGTTGTCGTAGTAAACAACTGAAGTTCCTGGAAAAATATTTTCACCACTGTGGGAGAAAGTTATAAGACTTTGTCTGCCAAACACTTTGTTTCCCGCACTTACAATTGTTGGATAAGCGATATCGACACTGTCGTATGAAATGATGTTAGCGGTAATTTCCGGTTGAGCAGCATCGGGGTATTGCACGGTTCCGTGGTACACAGAAGAACGGCCATTCACAGGGTTCATAGACGTTTGCACATACTGAATTTTATCGTTTACATAAAACGCCCCAAGCACGCGGGCATCATTGGTTTGCAATCTATAACCCGCAGTCTTTTGAGGCGCAACGGGAGGCAAACCATATTTTTTATTTGACTTTAGAACTTTAAATGAATATTCTGCATTTCCACTGCTGAAGTTGTGGTTGATGCTTTGAAGAAAAACGGTATCGTTTGATTTGTCGCCAGGGCGAACCGATAAGAAATACATGCCCTCTTTTCCAGGTTGAAACGCATCTTGAACAGGGCAAATGTTCCAAATTGATTTGCCATTGTACTTCAAATCGCTCCACAAATTGTACTGAACGGTATCGCCATTATAGCCGCGGCTTTTTGGCATTTGCCAAATAACAGATTGGGTAAACCCATCGCGCCAATCGGTATTGTCTTTAAGGATGTTAACGGTAATAAAAAGATCTTCACCATTGATGGCGATCATTGGGTAATCGGTCCACACCTTGCCACCAAAAGGATTGCCATCGAGCTGGTAAACATTCCAACCATCGAGTGGACTATTGGTTTTACTGTAAGCCACAATGATACGGGTATCCGTACTTTCGCTGCCTTCTAGGTAAACAATAATAAATCGATTGGAAACGGGGTCAAATACAATTTTAGGGTCATAGCTCCTGTCAAGGGTTCCAACACCAGGAGAACTTGCTTTAGGGTCTTTAGGAAAAAACTCTAGACTCCAATTCTTTTTAAACACCCCATTGGTATTGTATACACGGATAAAGGTATTAAGAACTGAAACCACAAAACTGTCGTTGTTAACGGCCATATTGTTGTCGTTAGGTGTGCCTTCGTTAAGTGCACCAGAAAATCCGTTCACCACTTGGGGCATAAACCCTGAGCGCTTCTTAGAGGCAGGCATGCTTTGTGTTGACAAAGTATTGCGCACTTGGTTGGCTTGGTATTTAAGCACTGGATCTATTCCCGCAGGAACAGGATAGGTATTGCTGATGTTGTATATTCCGCTTTGGACTTTTGAAAGGCTATCCGGCTCAAAAACATTGTGTAGCGCAACGACACCTGTGCTGCGTTTCACCTCAAATTGCGCCATAAGGGCCATTGCATAAAAACAGAAACCAAATAGAGTAAATTTTCTCATGTTACAAAAATAGCACAAGAAAACGAGAAAAACGCCGTTAAAACAATAATAAAATCAATGAAAAATCAGACTATCTCAATCTGAGTACACTATGTTTAAAACTCCTTTTGCAACAGCGCCTACGATAAACGAAATTTGCCTAGATATCATGACCATACAGCGTTTATACAGAATTATTTTCATCAGTTTGTTAAGCTTGATTTTTTTTCAAGCCAAAGCACAGAAAACTGCAGCCAACGAAGACAAGATAAAACTCTACAATACTGCATTGGAGTTGTACGACAAACAGTTGTACAATGCGGCAATTTCCAATTTCATGGACTACCTTCCCTATGCAACTGATAACATTAATACCAGCGATGTGGAGTATTACATTGCCAGTTGCAAATTGAAATTGTTGCACAACAATGCGCTTGCCAACATGTTGGATTTCATTGCACGCTATCCACAAAGTAGAAAGGTAAATGCAGCAAACTTAGAACTGGGTGATTATTATTTCAATACCGGCAAATTCAAAAGTGCCTTGTCGTACTACAAAAAAGTTCAGGAATCAAACCTAAGCAGTGAGGATAAGGAACGCTATGCTTACAGATTGGGATACTGCTACATTAAGAGCAATAAAACCAAAGAAGCAAAAGAGACATTATACCCCCTAACCAATACAGACAATCCATACAGAACAGAAGCAACGTACTACTATGGCTATGCGTGTTATATGGATAAAGACTACAGCAAAGCATTGTCTGCATTTAAGCAGGTGCAAGACCAAAATATTGGAGCGGTTAAATTGTACATTGCTGAAATTTATTATTTGCAAGACGAGTACCAAAAAGCCATCGATTTTGCAAGTTCTAAAGACTTTGCAGAATTGAATACCAACCGCGATATGCTCTTGGGTAAATGCCATTACCGTTTGGGCAACTACGAAAAAGCACAAACTTATTTCGAAAGTTCTAGATACAAAATCAACGAACTGACCAATGCCGAAGCATACGAAATTGGCTACACTTATTTCTCAAACAAAAACTGTATTAAGAGTTCTGAACTGTTTGAACGCATTGCCAATACAGGCGATGCCATGGCCCAGAGCGCAAGTTACCATTTAGGAGATTGCTTTCTAAAAACAGGTAAAAAACAAAATGCTTTCAATGCCTTTTACGAAGCACAAAGGACTGAGTTTGACAAAACAATACAAGAGGAAGCCATGTTTGCGTATGCAAAATTGGCCCAAGAACTTGAATTCAACAACAAAGCCATTGCAGCGTATCAGCGTTTTAACGAAACCTTTCCAAACTCTAAATACAAAAACGAAAGCAGTAAAAACTTAGCAACTCTGCTATACACCAGCAACGATTACAAAGCGGCTATTGCAGTGCTAGAAGACATGAGCATTACCGATGAAAGCACCAAAGAATTGTATCAAAAGATTCTTTTCTTGCGTTCTGAGGAATTGTATTTACAAAAAGACATAGCAAGTGCAGAAGCGATGTTTAAGCGCACCATTGGCCTTAAACCAAGCACTGAGGTTGCAGGAGAGAGCAATTTTTGGTTGGGTGAAATAGAATACAACCGATTTAAATACGACAATGCCCGCAGCTATTATCAAAAGTTTATGGATATAGCTGAAACCAAGAAGACCAAATACTATCCTGAAGCTTTATACGGCATTGCATACACCTATTACAAACAGCAAAAATATGCCGAAGCTGCCAATTACTTTTTGAAGTACAAGCAAAGCGTGGGCTATACTTTACCGGAAAGTATGTTCCATGATGCAACTCTAAGATTGGGCGATTGTTATTTTGCCATTTCAAACTACAATGCAGCCTTAGATGCGTACACGTATATTATCAGTAACCGCAAACCAGGCGCCGATTATGCCATGTTCCAACAAGGTATGATATATGGTTTACAGGGCAAACAAACCTCAAAAATTGTAGTCCTTAAAAAGATCTCTAGTTCATACCCTAATTCATTGTTCATTCCTGAGGCTGTGTTCCAAACGGCAGAGGTCTATTTAAGTTTAGAAAACGATGTAGAAGCGGAACGCAACTACAATTATTTGATTGGCGATTATCCTAACAGTCCATTGGTTAAAGAATGTTATGTCCGTTTGGCCAGTATTTATTACGCACGCAACGATTATGGCAAAGCAATGGAAACCTATAAATACATTGCCCGCACCTACCCTGGAACACCAGAAGCTTCAAAAGCGATTAAAAATGCGGAGGTTGTAGCTAAAAAACAAAGCAATATCAAAGAATACTTAGACTGGGTTAAAACTTTACCTAACGTAAACATCAGCACCAGCAAGGAAGATTCGTTGTACTACGATGCTGCTTACAGAAAATTCAGCAGCAACAAATACAGAGAAGCTGCTGTTGACTTTAAAGAATATCTAAACAACTTCAGCAACGGTTTCTTCACCCTTCAAGCCCATTATTACAGTGGTTTGAGTTACCTGAATTTAAAAGACAGCAGCAACACTTTAGAACATTTAGAATTTGTTGCCAATTACCAAAATTCAGAATACAAAGAGGATGCGATTTTACAAGTGAGCAATATTTACAGCAAGCGCCAAGACTGTGAAAAAGGGCTTCCTTATTACGAGCTTTTGGAGAAATACAGCAGCAACACTTTATCATCGCGCAAAGCCTTGTATGGCCAATTGATTTGCTACAACAAATCAAAGTCGTACGAAAAAGCAAAAATCAAAGCTGAGCAAATCTTAAAGTACGATCAAATTACCAACTCTGAAAAAGGTGAGGCAAACAATGCCATTGGCCGATACTACTTAAACGATAGCATGTACAAAGTTGCCAGTGCTTATTTTGCCAAAACATTAAAGTCACAGCAAGACGTATACGCAGCTGAAGCGAAATACTACGAAGCTTACATCCGATATTCACAAGACAGTTTAGACAAATGTAAAAAGAGCATTATGGAGTTTAACAACCAATTTAACAACTACGATTTTTGGTTGGGCAAAACCTTCATTTTATTGTCTGATTACTACTTAAAGAAAGGCGATGAATTCCAAGCAAAAGCAACTTTGAACAGTGTGATGGAGCAATTTGACAACCCTGAGATTGTTGCCATTGCAAAAGAGAAATTGGCGGCTTTGGAGGCGCGCAACAAACCAGCAGCAACCGTTGAAGGCGAATAATTTCTAATACTTGTGCAATGCCAGAAGAATTAGAATTAAAATTAGAACCTTCAAAGGCCTTCGACGAGGTTTTTATAAGACAACAAGTCTGTCGTGCACTGCGCAAAGACGATGCGCAATTAACGGCTTTTAGAATTTTAAAACGCTCTATTGATGCGCGAAAAAGTCCTGTTTACCTTTTGCGTATTGAAGCCTATTTAAATGGCGAAACCATGGAAGCCTTGCCAAGTGGTTTTAATTTATCTGAAGAAAAATTATTAAAGCGCAGAGTGGCAGTGGTTGGTTTTGGCCCCGCTGGCATATTTGCTGCCATGCAGTTGATAGAAAATGGCTATTGGCCTTTGGTGATTGAAAGAGGTAAAACGGTTAAGGAACGTAGACGCGATTTGGCAATACTCAACAAAGAACTGGTGGTTAATCCTGAAAGCAATTATTGCTTTGGTGAAGGTGGCGCTGGAACTTATAGTGATGGTAAATTGTACACCCGAAGTAAGAAAAGAGGCAATGTTTTAAAAGTCTTACAAACCTTTGTAGACCATGGCGCCGATCCAGATATTTTAATCAATGCACATCCGCATATTGGCACCAACAAATTGCCTGGTATTATTGAAAATATGCGCGAGGCCATTATCAAAGCGGGAGGCGACATTCGGTTTAACGCCAAGCTCACTGACTTTTCCATTAAGGATGGTAAAATAGAAAGCATACAAGTAAACGGCAATGAAGACGTAACCGTTGATGCCGTTATATTGGCCACTGGTCACTCGGCCCGTGATATCTTCGAATTGTTGAGCCGTAAAAATGTACATATAGAAGCCAAACCATTTGCTTTGGGTTTGCGCATAGAACACCATCAAGAACTCATAGACAGCATACAATATAAGATGGCTGATCGCGGAGAATATTTACCTCCAGCATCTTACAGTTTGGTGACCCAAGCAGCGGGCAATGGGGTATTTTCCTTTTGCATGTGCCCGGGGGGCATTATAGCACCAGCGGCAACCGATGCAGGCGAAGTGGTAGTGAATGGATGGAGTCCGAGCAAACGGAATGGCAAGTTTTCGAACAGTGGCATGGTGGTAGCGGTTAACCCTGCACATTGGTTGCAAACCTATGGCGAAGGACCATTGGCCGCCTTGGCATTTCAAAAACATGTAGAACAGAAAGCCTTTGCGGTTAACAAAAGTATCGTTGCACCGGCTCAGCGCATGGACGATTTCATTGTAAAGAAAGTATCAAAAGACTTACCCGATTGTTCGTATTTACCAGGTGTAACATCGGCTGATTTGCATAAAATACTGCCTATGTTTATTGGACAATCCTTGGCTGAAGGCTTGAGTCATTTTGGCAAAAGCATGAAAGGCTATAGAACCAATGAAGCCCTATTGGTGGGTGTTGAAAGCAGAACCTCCTCCCCTGTTCGAATACCTCGCGACAAAGACACTTACAGACATACCCAGATTGAAAACCTTTTCCCATGTGGTGAAGGCGCTGGATATGCTGGGGGTATAGTGAGTGCGGCGCTGGATGGGATGGCGTGTGCGGAAGCATACAAGTAATGAGCAAGAGCAAGAACTTAGCACAGCGATTTCACGACCGAAGGGAGTAGGGCTGAGGAAGGCAATTGATGGGTGTTGGAGTTTTCGTCGATTTATCATCACTCCGGAGGAGTGAAATTAATATTACTTCGGAAATGATTTAAGGAATATTTTTGGTGACTCCTAAGTAATTTATTATTTTTGAATGTGCAAATTACGGAACCCAATATCAAGCTTATACAATTGCTTTGTGAACAACATAAAGTTAAATCGCTATATGCCTTCGGTTCAGTTACTCGAAATGACTTCAATGATTTGTCAGACATTGATATGGTTGTTGATTTTGAAGAAAAAGACCCCTATCGATACACGGATCATTATTTTAATCTTAAGTCTAAGCTAGAAGATTTACTAAAGCGTCAAATTGACTTAATTGAAGAAAGATCAATAAAAAACAGGATTTTCAAACAGCAGTTAGATATTAGCAAGGTGAAAATTTATGGATATTAATATTCAATCTTGCTTACTAGACATTCAACAAAGCATCGATGAAATTTTTGAATTTCTTGGAGACCGAAGGGACTTTATAGCGTATCAAAAAGATATAAAAACAAAAAAAGCAGTTAAGCGAAATTTAGAAATTATTGGTGAGGCAGTTAGTCGAATTCTTAAAATAGATGACAACTTCCCTCTAGTAAATTCTAAAAACATCATTGGAACACGAAATCGTATTATCCATAGTTATGATAATATTTCTGATGAGGTTATTTGGACAATTGTAAGTAGAGAACTCCCTAAATTAAAATTGGAAGTCGATAAGTTGATTGAAGGCTAATTTCAAATTCATTTCAAAGAAATCGTTAACGAATACTGAATAAGTAAATAGAACAATTTGCTTCAGGGCAAAGCCTATAGCGAACAGCAGGAAAATGGCTTTCAAAGAAATCGTAAACGTGCACTGACACATCACATTGAAGGCGTTGTTGGCGAGGACTCCAACAACATGTTTTCATGGTTTTACCAATAACGATTAACTAATAACAAATAACTAGACAGCAAGAGGAAGGCAATCGATAATGCTTCATGTCTTCGTTTTTATAACTAAAAAAGATTAACAAATTACTAAGCCCTAGACCCTTCGGCTCTAGGGGCTCTACCTCATCAACATAAACATCTGCTGATACACTTTCATAGTACCTTTGAATGGCACCAGTTGAACCCGGCAGAGGTAGGCGCCTTCCATGCAGATTTCGCCTTTGTAGGTGCCGTCCCAGGCTTGGTTGATGTCGAAGGTTTCGAACATTTTCTCGCCCCAACGGTTGAATATTTCCAAATGGAATTTGTATATAAATGCACTTCCTACGCCCTTATAATTGGCATTTAATGGGTCGTCGTTTGGTGTGAATGCATTTGGTAAATAGTAGAAGAAGTCAGGGATAATCATGCCCGTGGTTTTGCGAACGGTGTCTGAACAAGCTTCACTGGTATAGGCTACCATGGTGATCCAGAAACGGCCTGTGTCTTGGTACAAAGCAATTGGGTCTTTTTGCTTGCTGCTGCTTGCATTTCCAAAGTCCCAGTCGTAACGGGTGCTGTTTGCGGAAGATAGGTTCTTAAACTGAAAACGGGTTTGGTCTTGCTCTATGGTAGGCAATTGGGTGAAACTGAAATTCGCTTTTGGTTTGGCTTGCACCACCGCTGCTGAAGGAATCAATAAGGTGTCTTTGCAATTATAGCCTGAGCTTGTTATCAATTGAACATTGTAAACACCTGCATTGGTGTAATTGTGAATTGGGTCAGAATTGCTACTCTTGCTGTTGTCGCCAAATGACCAGTCGTAACTCGTAACTATGCCTGAACTAATACTGGTATTGTTTTTGAAAATGACCGGCTCTGGGAAACAAACTTTAGCGGCTGTGAAAGCAGTCTTAGGATGCGGATAAATGCGCACCGTTCTGTAAGTGGTGTCCAAACAAGAAACAGCAGACTGAGTCAGCAACATGACCTTAAACAAGCCTTCGCTTCTAAACTTCAATGAACTTGGTTTGTCTAGATTTGAAGTTTGTCCGTCGCCAAATTCCCATTTGCTGTTCACAAACGAAACACGTGCATTGGTCTTGGTGTTAACGAAATTAAACAAATTACTCTTCCAACATTGGGAGTCTAGCTCCGTAAAATCAATTTTGGAATTGTGGTGGTTTTCTAAGTAAATTAAATTTCTCGACGTGTCCTTACAACCCTTATCAGTAATGATTGAGAGTTCCACAAAATGGTTTTCAGGCAAGCTAAATTGTTTGCCAATATAGTCTTTTGAATTGCCTGTGCTCAGGTCATCAAACCACCATTGTGAGCTAAAACTACCTCTGCTAAGAGTCGAAGTATTGGTAAAATCAAAACTGTGCTTATTGAAACACTGGTCAAGATCGTTGACTACAAAACCAGCCTTCGGTGTGGCATAGAAACCCACAGGAAGCGTTGTAGAATCCTTACAATTGTAGTTGGTTTCAACCATTAATTTAATGGTGTATGAACCGCTATTGCTGTATGATTTAATTGGATTCTTTGCGGTGTCGCTGCTATTGTCACCAAAATTCCAATTGTAGCGCATGCTTCCAAATTGAACGGTCGAATTGTTTTGAACCACAAAACGGTTAAATCTGAAACACTGTGAGTCGTTGTTGAGGGCAAATTTCACATTGGCATGAGGCGCCACAACGATGATCTTCTCAATGGTATCGTAGCAATTGGTCAGTGATGAATAAGACACCAAACTCATTGGATACAGCGAAGCTGAGCTATAGGTCGCATTAACTGGTGTGATACCAGTAGTTTTATTTCCGTTGGCATAATCCCACCAATAGCTCAAGGTGCTCATGGCACTAAAAGTTGTTTTATTGGCAAAACTGTACAGATGTCCTTTGAAACATTGAATGGAATCGTTGATTGTAAATTCAGAAACAGGTCGCTCCAACAAAGCGATGTCGTGTTGCGCAGAATCGCGGCATCCGCGGTCTGAAACCGCCTTATAGGTTATGGTGTAGGAGGCAGATTTGTTCGGATAAATCTTATTGTTTGGTTGGTACACATTTGAGAATGTGTTGTCACCAAAGTTCCATGAACTGATTAAAGCGCCATATTTTAATTTGGTTTGGTTGCTGATTACAAAAAAGTTCTTTTGCCAACATTGGCTGTCGTTTGGAATCAAGAACTTAACAACGGGTTGAGCAAATGTTACAGCAATTTTTCGAGCAGTATCAAAGCAATTCTTGTCGCTTAATACCACCAAGTTCACGTTAAAGGTATCTTCAGTTCTGTACTTATAATTGTTTACATTAAAGGTATTGAAGAACTTATTGTCGCCCAAATCCCAGTTGTATTGGATGATGCTGCCTTTAGAAACAAAACTTGAATTACTGAAACTAAAATCATTTCCTCTGAAGCATTGACGGTCGTTGGATATGGCAAAACGGGCGTCTGGACTAACGTTTAAGACCAAGGTTTTGTATGTGGTATCTTTACAATCGTTCTCGGTATTGCTGATTAGACGCACATTGTAAACAGAGTCTTTACTATATTTTTTAGTTGGGTTGGTGTCGGTACTAAACACGCCATCTGCAAAATTCCAAGCATAAGTCAATTGACCATGTTTTACAGTCGATTGATTGGTGAACACAAAGTTTTGTTGCTTGAAACATTGAACATCTTTGTTCACGATAAACTTGGCTTTGGCCTGCGGGTATACAACAATTTGTTTTTCAATGGAATCAGCGCAAGATTTGTCAGACAATACAATCAGAGACACTTTAAAGGTATCTTCTGTGGCGTATGATTTATTTAAACTGTTTAAAGTATTGGCAGAACTCAAATCGCCATGGTTCCAAGAATTTGAACTGATAAGGCCACTGGCAATGCTAGACGAATTGGTGTAATTTAACACATTGCCTTTGAAACATTGTTTGTCCGCATTGATACTAAAGTTGGCAATAGGACTGGCATTAACGGTCACTACCCTGCTAAAAGTATCTTTACAATTTTGATTGCTTGTGGAAACCAATGACACGTTATAAACCCCATAGCTATTGTATTTTTTCTTAGGACTAAGACTATCAGAACTGCTGTTGTCGCCGAAGGTCCAACGGTAAGTGAGTGAGCCAGACTTAACCGCAGAAGTATTTGGGAAATCAAATTGGTGTTGATCAAAACACTGAACTGGGTTCAGGTTGGCGAACTGCGCTTTTCCTTGAGGGAAAGTCACCAGCATAGCGTTTGCGGTATCGCGGCAATTGAGATTTGAAACCGTAATCAAACGCACGGTAAAGCTGTCTTCGGTCTTGTATTGGTAATTGCTAATGTCTTTTAGCTTGGACGAATCGCCATTTCCAAAAGTCCATAAATTCTTGGCTACTGATCCATAGCGGATGCTGCTGGTATTTGTCAAATTGAACAAATTACCTTTGAAACATTGACGGGCATTGTTAACCGTAAACTTCGCATCTGGGTAGGCACCCAAATACACTGATTTTATTTTTTGGGCATAACATCCAACACTGGTGGTGCTGGATAGTTTGACCGAATAAATAGAATCTCTACTAAAAGTCTTATTTATGAAATTACTGTCGGTGCTGCTGCTGGCATCGGATAAGTTCCAATTGTATTTGAGACTGCCTTTAAACTTAGTGGCATTGGTAAAACTAAAGGAATGACCATTGAAACATTGGGTATCTTTATTGATGGTAAAATCAATAACTGGCGTTTCGTTGACATTTATGGTTCGAAGGATGGTATCGCGGCAGCCCCGAGGCGACCAAACGGAAAGTTTTACTTTGTACTGACCAGACTTAGCAAAACTATGGTAACTTAATGAATCTGTGCTATTGCTTGTTGAATCGCCCCAATTCCATTGATAAGCAAGTGGTCTGTGTTTTGAATACGTTATACTTTTAAATGGAATAGAATCGCGAGAACAATAAACAGCATTGGGCGCTAAGAAATTGGCTTTCGGATTTGGCACCACGGTGAGTGACTTGCTCATGGTATCGATACATCCATTCTTGTTTTCATAGATCAACAGAACTTTGAACACCCCAGAATCGGTATACGTTCTTTTGCCCACGGGATTGCTATTGCTGATTACAAAACCTTCGCTGAAATACCATTTGAAACGTCTGTGGTCGTTAACATTTATGACGGTATTGTTTTTTAACTCAATTGCATTGTTGTTAAAGCAAGTGTCTTTTCTAGTGAAGGTAAAATTGGCCTTTGGAGAAGGCAGAACATCCACCACCATAAAGGTATCGTGGTAACAATTGAACTTGGTGTTAGCCCTCAAAATAATTGGGAAGGTGTTGGCCTTTTTGAATCGGTGCACCACAACGCTATCCATGGTGGTTATAACGGTATCCCCAAAATCCCAACGGTAACTTGTAACGGTATCTACCCAAGTAGAACGGTTTTTAAACACCACATCGATGTTTCGGTTTAAGCAAAACGAATCGTTGGAAACTGTAAAACTTGCTTTTGGAAATGCACTGTTGCTGGCTCTAAATGTGTCTCTAAACGCACAACCATTTCTTTCTTTTACTTCTAACCACAGCAAACCAGGATTTTTAATCGCACGGTAATACACAGGGTGACCATCGTTCCATTTGTATTCGTTGTCGATGTTGAAGCCTTTTGAAATTAAAACGAAGTTGACCTTGCCACAAATAGCGGTATCTTTACCAAACAAGGATTGAATTTTCGTATCTGCAATGTATAAAGATTTAGTCACCGAGTCCTTGGAATTGGTCCGTTTCTGGTAACAATACATCTTGACCGTATACCAACCGGTGTCCTTATATTTATGTTTTACATTGGCGCCTGTTGCTGTTGTGTTGTCGCCAAATTTCCATGAATAGTTGGAAAAACTATCGTTTTGGACCGCTTGGAAGCTGACTGTATCTTTTTTGCATTGGGCGTTCGTTATGACAAAGTTGTTTTGAATGGCTTTAAAATTTGCAGCAGCGGCAAAGGCGTAGCCTTCATACCATAGGTAACCATAGACGTAGGCTAAAAACCCTTTATTGCTTTTTAGATAATGGCTACCGCTGTCCACTTGAATTTGTGCAAAATGGTAGTTGCTGAAATTCGATTTAGTTTTCCAAGAAGCAGAGGGCAGTTTTTTATTGTTGATTTGAAAATTCGCTGTATCGGCAGTTTTGGTCATTACATTGATGTAATGTTCAGAACCAGTATTTTGCCACCACCAGTTGTTGCTCCACCACCACCACATTTTTTGACTTACGGTATTAACCGTAGCACTTTGCCCGAACTGTTCGTCTGGGAACAACATCATCATGGCAGGATCTCCAATGTATGGCTTGCTTGGATGGTTGCTGCATCCATAGCCACCCAAGGCAAACTGGGCTACTGAAATTCGGTTGTTGGCTGTTATTCTCAAAAGAGAATCGCCATAGACTTGATGGGTGTAAAATTTACCTTGGTTCAGATTGCAAAGAAAATTGCCATTGATTTGCACCGTGGTGTTGTTTTCTGCAGCCACAATTTTCAAGGTATAACCTTTCACATTGTTTTTGAATGGCATGGCCGTGTAATTATTGCCCCAAGTTATGGTCGGCATCATCTGCTCGTATATGTGGTCCCAACTGCTGTAACAAGTTGAATTATTGTATGTTCTATTCGTGTAGCTTTGTCTGTTGCCCGCAAACACAGCGTATTTAGAATTGATGTATTTCGACCGAACGATACTGCCTGTAAGGTCGTTATCGGTGGTCATGTATTGAAAGGTTTGTCCCTTTTTTAAAGTGATCTGAAAGGGCAGATTGGCTGGACTATTTCTTGATGAGGCACCGGTGGGAACGACTTCAATAACCGACGAATCGGCTATACCAACGATTGTAAATTCAGGAGATTGTAAACTTTTGCCGTTACAATACCAACCCCAAGAGTTATTGTCGTGGTTGGTGGTTATAAAATATTCTGGTGAATACGCAATTGAAGTAACCGGAATAACCACGGTTGCACCTTTTGACCACCAATAACGGTTTACTGCATACACATTGATGGTTGTATCGGCTTTTATATTAACTCCATTGGTGGTTACAGAATCTGAATAACGGCACACCACCTCACGTGGCATGCGCACCATAGTCGTAATATTGGGTGCAAGTGTAACAGACTTGGAGAAATTCTGTCCTGGAGCTGTAATTGTTACCTTGGCGGCAAATTGAGACGATAAAAAGAGTTCAGCCGTGTCGTTGTTGTAGTAGTTGTTGTTGTAATAACAACCCCAATCTTGGGCCATAAAAGCCACCCAAAAATCTTTACCTGCGGTTCCCTGAGCACTTAATTTACAAGAACTTATAATTAAAAATAAAACAATAAAGAGTAACCTTTTAATCACTTTATTATGGCTTTAATGATGGTTTTATTTGTAAAAATCTATACATTTGTCAAAAATAAGTATTATTGCTTATAGAAATGTCACCAAATTGTAAAATAAGCATTTGAACCAATGAAGACAGCCAATAGCTACGCCAAACAGATCTTTTGTTTAGAAGGAGATTGGCATCCTGATTTACGTCAAAAAGACACCATTGAAAACGCTTTAAAATTTATGGAGACTGCCAGTGGAATGAAAATCAAATACATTCACAGACACTGCAGCACGCCTCAAGAATTGGAAAACCGCATCAACGAATACACCAAAAAACGTTACGCCCAATTCAGTATTTTTTACATGGCCTTTCACGGGGTTCCCAACGGATTAAAATTAAGTCCAAAAAACATCCTTTCATTGGATGAATTGGCCGAGATGGCCGATGGCAAATTGCAAAATAAAATTTTACATCTTGGTAGTTGCGAGACCCTTAACATATCAAAAACGCAAATTAAGAAGATACTTAAACAAACCGGTGCCCTGTGCATTAGTGGCTTTAAAAAAGAAGTTCCCTTTGTGAGTTCTACCATTTTTGATGTCCTGTATTTTGAAATGTGCCAGTATTACAAACAAATGAATGTAATAGAAAAACACATGAAGAATTATTATGGAAAACTGATGAAAGAACTTCAATTCGTAATGGTATATGAATAACGACATCAAAGAAAAATTCAGAACTAAAAATGGATATTGCTTCTTGTTAAGCGACCGTTTAATTATGGGCAGAACCAGCACCATTGACCCCTCAAAAGTAAACAGTAAAGACCCCATTAAATCGATTATTGGAATTTACCTATTGCTATCAATTGGCCTGTTTTACTATGCCAATTTCGAATACCAAAGACACAGCAACATCAATGCTTTGCTTTATCTATGTCTGGGTTTATACCTCAGTCTCGGCGCCTTATACAGTTTGCGTTACTCGGCGGTTTCGATGATTGAATACAAGAACATAAAGAGCATTCGAATTAGACGCAGCATCCCTGGCTTGCTGCGCAACCGTTTTGTGGTAAGTTTTGAAACTGCAGAAGGGAAATTAAACAAGCGTTTAATCCTCATGCCGGGCACTTTAGGCAAAGGCGAAGCCGAAACCGAATTGGCTGAAGCGGCTTTTGAGCGCGCAGGCTTAAAAGTAGAATTGTAGGTCGCAGGGCATACAGCCAATACATAACCTACATATGTTGGCAACGAAAACTATTCGCCTAAAATCAGCTGTCTTACTTTTACCCTACAAATTCAGCAACAAGAAATTGGTGATCTTGCTAAACAAATGCAAACGCACTTTACCACCGCGTATGCCGTGGTTGGTGTTTGGATAGTATTCAGCATCGTAAGGAATATTTTTCTCGTTCATAGCTTTAACCATTTCAGCGGCATTTTGAAAATGCACATTGTCGTCGGCCGTTCCATGAATCAACAAATACTTGCCTTTTATTTTATCGACATGGTTGATCGGCGAATTGTCATCATAACCCGCTGCATTTTCTTGAGGTGTGCGCATGTAACGTTCGGTGTAAATGTTGTCGTAATACCTCCAATTGGTAACCGGAGCAACCGCTACGGCTGCCTTGAACACCTCAGCACCTTTGGTGATGCAATTGCTGGCCATAAAGCCACCATAACTCCAACCAAATATACCAATTCTACTAGCGTCTACATAGCTTTGTGCACCAAAATATTTTGCCGCTTCTATGTAGTCCATGGTTTCATATTTACCCAAATTCAAATAGGTCATTTTTTTGAAAGCCTCTCCTCTACCACCACTGCCACGGTTGTCTATTGAAATAACAATATAGCCCAATTTGGCCATATACTGGTACCACAAATAGTTTGCGCCTTGCCATTGGTTTTTTACCGTTTGGTATCCTGGACCGCCATATACAAAAAACAAGACTGGATATTTTTTATTGGCATCAAAATCTGGAGGAACAATTTTCCAATAGTCTAATTTTACATTCTCTGAACTTTTGAAGCTACCGAATTCTATTGGGGCAAATTTTAAGGCCGCCAGTTTATCGTTTAAAACCTTATTGTCTTCCAAGACACGCAGCATTTCACCAGCACGGTTGTAAATAACAGTAACCGCAGCACTTGACATGGTAGAATATTGGTCGGTAAAATATTCGAAGGTCTCTGTAAATGCAATGCTGTGCCATGCTTTTTCTTTGGTAATTTGAGTCAAGACCTTGGTTTTGATATCCAATTGATACAACTGTCTTTCGGCAGGATTGTCCATACCAGAAGTGAAATAAGCTAAGTTTTTATTTACGCCTAAGAACTGATCAATCTCCCAATTTCCTGAACTTAGCTGGGTAACGGTTTTACCATCTTGACCCAAAGCATATAAATGTTTGTAGCCTGATTTCTCACTGGTGAAAAATGCTGAATATTCTGGCATTGGCTCAGCCAATTGGGTGAACGTCCACTCATCAACCTCTATGTATTTCTCGTTTTCTTCGGTATACAATACTTCTCCTTTTGGATATAGATAGGTGTAGCGGATCAAGTCCAATTTGTTTTGGTGTCTGTTTAAACGTTGGACACTCAGGTAATTGGTGCTCATCCATTTTATACGTGGCAAGTATTGGTCGTTTTGTGAACCCGTTTCGCAAAGTACAGGCTTCTTTTTCCCCAATTTGTGAATCAACACATCCACTCTGCTGTTTGGCTCACCGGCTTTTGGGTATTTCCAAACCTCACGTGAAGGATAAAGACTGCCGTATATGTCCATTCCAAATTCTGGAACTTTGCTTTCGTCAAAACGGTAGTAAGCGATATATGAGCCATCAGGACTCCAATCGAATCCTTTGCTCATACTGAACTCTTCTTCATACACCCAATCGACACCTCCATTGATGATGGAATTTTTCAAACCATCAAAAGTGATTTGAATGTCTTTACCTTTCTGAACATCAAAATAAAACAAGTTGTTGTCTGACACGTAAGCCACTTTGTTTCCATCGGGACTTAAACTTGCGTACATTATTTTTTTATTGCTCACCTTTACCAATTTATTGCTCTTGGTATCGTACCACCATGTATTGCTTTTTCCACTGTGTCGGTATACCGCTTCATAGCCATTGGTGAACAAAACTTTCGATTCGTCTTGGCTAAAAGAAAAGGACTCAATGTTGATGGGTTTCTGATCAACCAAAATTTTATCGGTAGAAAATATAGTTCCCAATTCGTTTCCTGTTTTAATTTCACAGCGTTTGCATGCACGCGATTTGTCTTCATTGTCTACCAAACGGCAATATGTTGAGCCATCGCTTAAGAATTGCATACCTGGAACAAATTTGGGGTTAAACTCTCGGCTGTACCAAATATTGTCTAGGCTTAATTGGGCATTCAAATTCAGAAATGCCATGGATAATAAGAAGAAAAACAGTCTCATAATAAAGTTCAAATTTAAGGGAAAAACTCAAAACTGAAATGCCATTTATTTTCAAAACATATTTTTTCAAATTCTATGTAACATTTTAGACAAATCCATCGTTTAGAATTCATAAATCAAACCGCTTATGTCTAAAATACTTCCACTCATTGCCATTTTACTTCAATTTTTGGTCTACAGTCTTTGCGCCGAAGTACCAAATTTACCTAAGAGACTGAAACGTTTTAGCACACCAAAAATAGAGGTCACGGAAGGCGACTCAAATGTTTTGTACTTTCCAATGGAATTTAATGGTGCAGTACCAAAATCCAAATTAGCAAAAGTAAAAGCGATGGAAATAGCTTCCATATCTTTGGTTTACAGCCGCTACAAACTGAGCGAAACATTCGACCAATTGACCTTAAATGCGCAACGCATGGACAAACTATACGCATGCATGCCAGAGCTAAAAAACAACTTGAACATTCAATGGAACTGCATAGAGCAAACAGGATGCGAAGATCCCGAGGCATGCAAAGACTACTTCCATGGATTTGTGATCAAACTAAAAAGCAAAGCTGAAATGATTAGCAGCGCAACCGAACGTGCTTTGATGGATTATTACACCAGCGTGTATGAAGGTGGTACAGACAGCAAAAAAATGGACTCATTAATTGCTGTAGGTAAAATAAATTACTGCAAAGTATGCGACACCATAAAAATGCGTAAAATCAACAGACGCAACAAAATGCCCAGTCTGAAAGGTTGGAATGAAGACAATAAAAACAAACTGGCCAAATATTTACGCAATGAATTGCGCGATTCATCTTCATACGTCCTAGAGTTGTTGATGCATAAAAATGGACAATTGTTCTTTGCCGATTCGAGTGAAACACCTCATAAAGTTAAAAAGATTTTACACCTCCTAAACGACGATTTAAAACACAGCCCAGCCCGATTCAACAACAAAAAAATTGAAACCAGAATCTCTCTGTATGTCAGTCAAGACGCCTCTGGTCTCGATATTGAAACTATGCTGTCCCCAATTCTACCAAAAGGAAAAACCTTTACGCTCGACTCATTTTTATACATAAGACGCACCGACATTGTATGCGACTATGTTGATAGCAGTGGAAAAAGCATAACAAAAACCACTGGCCTTGCCAATACCCCCGATTTAATTTTCAAGGTATTTGACCGCAATATCCAATGGAAAAACTGCCTAATTGCTACAGATGTTACAGGCAGCATGTATCCGTACTTGGCACAATTTAAAGTATGGCATAAACTACACTTAAATGTCAATAGCCATAACCGCGATTTTATCTTCTTTAACGATGGGGACAATATGCCTGACAATCTGAAAGTAACTGGTCAAGTTGGTGGACTATATTATGTTAATACAAGTTGCTTCTCAGCTTTATCTACAACCATGAACATGGCCATGAGCAGCGGCGGTGGTGGCGATGGACCAGAAAACAATTTAGAAGCAGTATTGGAAGGACTTAGCAACAATCCAGAGATTAAAGAAGTCATCATGATAGCAGACAATAATGCAACACCGCGCGACATGGCTCTACTTTATAAGATTAAAGTACCTATCCGTTTAATCCTTTGTGGTTCGCAAAATGGCATCAACACCGAATATCTTGAAATGATCAGAAAAAATGGGGGCAGCATTCATACCATGGAAGACGATCTTTACACCTTGTCTAAACTAAACAACGGAGAGAAAATTGTGATTGACGGTATCGAATATGAAATGAAATATGGGAAGTTTTTGAGAAAAACAAAACCAGCCTTAGCCCCGGTTACAACAACGCTTACCACATTTAAGTAAAACTAAAAAGGCAGTTTATACAAACTGCCTTTTTTATGCGCTTACTTTTTGGTTTTACCCGCATCCTTCGGCGCAGGTTTCACTTTAAAATGTCGTATCGAATAGGTGAAAGTCAACATATAAAAACGGGTTAAAATTTGCGTGTTCTTATCTTCAATATAACTTTCGCTGACCGTTCTCGCGATGCTGGTGTTTTGCTTCAAGGCATCAAATACCGATAGTTTCAACTCTCCTCTATTGTCTTTTAAAAACTTGTAACCAAACCCTGCATTACACAACCAAATACTTTGATTAAACGCAGCACCCAATCCTTTGTAAGAGCTGTTGGTGATATCAGCGTTAAACACCCATTTTGGTGTAGGTAAATAATTGATTTTCGCATTGAAATTTTGAATCAGATATTGATTATTCAAACTGCTTTGCAGGGTATTTTGAACCGAAGTATAATTAACTGTATAGTTTAAGGTAAAGTCTAAACTCTCGCTGATATTGCTGGCCAATACAATTCCTGCATTGCTGTTGAAGTTGTTGCTAAAATTAGTGTTGCCATTGATTAATGCTGGAGTGCTGCTGTAGGTTTGACCAAGATTCAGATTCATGGTTGTTTTAAGTTTCTTCAAAGGCATGCCATAGGAAAAATAAGCCCTAAAGCTTTTGTAGCCATTGAGGTTGACTGGCAAACTCAATTGGGCACCTTTTTTCAATGCCACCCCACTGATTATAGTATCTTTAATCGCCAAGGTGGTGCTGTTGCCAATATAGTTTGAAGCAGTGGTTAGATTGCTGTAAATAAACATTGTGCGACCCTTTGCTGGATTGCTTTTACTGTAGCGCAAATGAATCATGTTTCTGAATTCTTGCACCAAATTCGCATTACCAGCACTTAAAATTAATGGATTGCTGTTGTTAACTACATTTTGCAATTGAGAGATGCTAGGCAAATTGGTGCTGCTGCGGTAGAACAAGCGAAGATTGCTCGATTTACTTGCTGCATAGGTAAACATCGCATTTGGTAAGATATTGTTAAATGGTTGGTGAAACTCATTGTTAAACGGGAAAGTTTGCACCCCATTCAGCTTCACACTTTGCGCATCCGCACCAATATTGAATGACACCTTCTTGTAATTATAACGGTAGGTCATACCCGCCTTTTGTGTGCTGGTATTGTTGTCGAAAGTATTACTCAACAAACTATCCGTGTAATATGGTATGCCAAAAACATCAAGACGCTTGGTCAACTTACTTGACTTGTTGTAATTCAATGAAGGATTATAAGTCAATTCAATGACTGAACGTTTTTTAATTGGATGGGTATATGATAAATTGGGATTGAAACTGAATGTGTTGTTTTTTCTATCTGAGTTCTGAATAAACACATTTGAAATGGTGTCCAATTCGTAATAGTAATTGCCTGACTCCAACAAGGTAGCACCTGAGTTTTTGCTGTTGCTTGTATTGATGTTTAAAGACATTGTTTGTCCAGCCTTTTTAAACCTATGTCTCAACAATAAGGATTGATTGAAATTATACCCATTGGTGTTTGAAACTGTTTTACTGTTTGAAAGATTCAGGTTAAGCGCCTCTTCTGTTGCTGTTTTTCCCAAAAACAAGGTATTGCTCTTATTGCTTTGCAAGCTAAACTGGGGTGTGAAAATTATAGAGTTGTTGCTGTCCAAATTGTATTCGAAGCGGGCATTAAACTTATGGTTGCTGTTGTTTGTTGTCCCAGTATCACCTTGGCTGTATAACTGGTTGGTCAATGCACTTAAGAAATAAGTTCTATTTAAAAAAGAAGAGGTATTGTTTTTACCTGTATTGAAAAAATAAGAAGCCGTCAATTTATATTTCTTACCCCCGAATAAAGAATAATTCATTCCAATGGCGTTGGTGGTGTTAATACCACTTTGATTGTTAACCGTAAAGTTATTATTCCCTCCTCCCCAACTCCCTGGGCCACCACCCATGCCGCCTCTTCCACCACCCAGCCCGCCCATGCCTCCACCCATATTGGTGTTGCCAGTTAAGCCTAAGATGTCGCTTGAAGAAAAATTTTGTTGGTTGATGTTGTTGCTCATGCCTATTAAAGACAAGCGTTGTTTGCCTTTAAATATATTAATATTAGCACCTGCTGCCCAGCGGTCGTCGGTTCCATAACCTCCGTATATTTTACCAAATTGGCCATTATTTTTTCCAGCTTTGGTTATAATATTTAAGGTCTTGCTGCTGTTGCCATCGTTGATGCCCGAGAACTGCGATTGATCGCTCATACGGTCGTATACTTGAACCTTATCAATGACCTCTGCAGGCAAGTTTTTCAAAGCGGCAGATGCATCGTCACCAAAGAAGTCTTGTCCATCAACAGTAACCTTTTTCACTTCCTCACCTTGGGCTTTTATTACCCCATTTTCATTGGTTATGCCCGGCATTTTGGTGATGAGATTCTCAGCCGTTGCATCTCTATTAACCTTATAATTGCTCGAAGTGTACTCAATGGTATCATTTTTTTGGGTGATGGCATCTTTTTTACCAATCACCGCAGCGCCTTTCATGTTGTCTATCTTATTGTTCAATTGAACCAAGCGGTTCAAGCGTTGTCCCGAATCGAGGCGAAACGAAATGGTTTCAGTTTCATAAAACAAACTTTTTATCTGTAAGGTATAATTGCCCGGACTTAATCGTCGGAACACAAATTTGCCAAGAGAATCGGTAAAACCGCCAGCAACTTTTACAGAATCACGTTTTAAAGACACACTGGTATAAGGCAAACCTTTTTTGTCGGGATCTATTACTTGACCAGAAAAAACTTGTGCCTGCGCAACAACAGTAAATAAAAAGCTAAACGAAAATGTAAGACATACACGTTTGATTGAAGAAAAAAATAACATAAACTAAGTTCGAGCAAATATAAGCTTAGATTGAAACATTATCGACAAGCAAATCGATTAAAGTCGAGGTTCTGAGTCTAAATGCCCCAATTATGAGGCAAACTCCACCTTCAAAAGCACATATTGTTGGTATACTCGCATGCTACTCGCAAGCTCGTGAGATCGCGAACGCTAAGTTCGTGAGAAGGCTGCACTTCGTTGCGCTTAGGTCCTCACCAACAACGCCAACCGGGCGAAAATGGGATACTTGTTTACATTTCTTAAACATTTAAAAAATACATTAACAAACATTTCGTATCTTTAAAATATGAGAGAACAATTTAACGAAACATGTTGTTGGAGTCCTCGCCAACAACGCAAACAGTGCGATGTTTAAGTAGTTGTTTACGATATTAAGAATCATACATTGTTTTTTCTTCACTAACTTGTCATAAATATGAATGGAATTAGCGTTTTTTTAGATACGTAAACAACTAAAGGTTCATTTTTTTATGGCGTTGTTGGCGAGGACTCCAACAACATGATAAGTACTTTACAAATACCCCTTGTAGTATATTGGAATATTACTTGAAAGAATTCAGTTTTGCCAGCAAATCATCAAAGCCCATAAAGCCCTGTTGGCGCCACACTTCTACCCCATCTTTGTATATGATCAAGGTAGGAAAACCCAATATCTGCATAGATTTTAATACATCGGTTTGCACCGCACCGTCAATCTGACTTACGCTGCATAAATATTTATAATGTTGACTTAAGGAATCGATACTCGGTTTCATCTTCACGCAGGGCGCGCACCATTTGGCATTAAAATCGACCAGGCACAAGCCCGTTTTCGGAATGCTGTTTTTAAAACTGTCTAGAGACATTTGAGTTACTTTTGTTATTTGCACAACTGGCAATCCGACCGACATCCAAGCACTTATTCCGCCGTCCAACTCATACACTTTAAAACGTTTTTGCTCACGTAAAAACACAGCCGCATTGTGGCTGCGCACCCCTGCTTGGCAGTATACGTAGACCGGCAAACTAGAATCCAAATACTTCGTACGCTCTTGAAATTCCTTGGCATTTAACCAATCGGCTTGCAAAGCATTTGCCAAATGGGCTTGATTAAATTCACCTGGGGTACGCACATCTAATACCTGTACCTTTTGCGATTTCATGCCTTTATCAAAATCAGCAGGATTTAAGACCGTATTTTGAGCATTTAAAGACAAATGAACAAAGACAAATAAAGCGGTAAGCAATTTCATTTTACAAAAATACATAAATAAGGGAAGCATTTCCACTTACCTACCAATACTTAAACACCGACACTTATCAACAAACAGAAATCACCAAACAAAACATATAACATTCATTTACAATACATTAAACACAAAATTATAGTATAATGGACCAATTCACACTCTAATCTTCAGGTGTTAAAAAACCAAATTATTAATAAAATGATAATTTTGAAATACCTTATTTAGACATTATGAAAAAATTACTATTATTTGCATTTGTTGCTTGCGTTTCAGCAAGCGCCTATGCGCAAAAACCAGTAAGTGGTGACCGTACCGCTGAAGTAAACCTGAATTTTCAAACAGGCAGTTCCCCCATCAACTACACATTACCTGCTGAATTGCGTTTCCGTTATTTCTTAAGCGACAACACCGCTTTTAGATTGCGCTTAGGTATGAATTCAAATTCGAACAAGTACTCAGTGCTCAATACTTTAGGCGATGTCACCTCTGAAGTTGTGAACAAGACGGGCTTTGGCTTGAGCATTTTTCCAGGTTATGAAAAACATTTTGCAGGCACAGCAAAACTCTCTCCTTTTGTAGGTGCGCAATTGGGCATTTCACTAAATGGAGGTAACAGCAGAGAAGTTAGCAATTCAGGTTATGCCAATCCAAGCACCAATCTGGTAATAAATGGAGATTCATATAAATCTAAATCAGGCTCAACTTTGGGTCTTAGTTTGGGTTTCTATATGGGCGCTGACTATTATTTTGCGGAGCACCTCTACATTGGCGGAGAATTTGGCTTAGGCTTATTTTCTATGTCTTCAACTGGAGAGGGTTCTGAAAAACATGTGCGCTTAGGTGCACCTGAAGTAAACAACAAAACCACAAAAACCAGTAGCAGCAGCCTATTCGGCGTTTATACTGGCGGCGTGCGTTTGGGATTTGTATTCTAAACTAATTTAAAAAAAAGATGAAATCCCTCGTTTATACGGGGGATTTTTTTTGGCGCCATTTCTTTGCCCTCCGGCTGCGCTTCGCTCCGGTCGTTTGCCGCAAAAAGGAAAAGTTTGCAGCAAACGGACTGCTGCCACTATGCATTGCATAAGCTTGATCATCTCTTTGTGGCAGCACCTCTGGTCAAAGGGCGCTAGCGTTGTGTGAGTATCATACAATGCAAATGTTTCCCAAGAAAATATTTAATATTTTTTACTACTCTACCAACGCTTGAAGTAGTCTTACCCCAAAACCAACAAAGTCTTAGAAATTTCCTTTCTTAATTGCGGCAAGACATCTTGCTCCTTTGCATAATGGTTCCATTGGCTAACTATTTCTTGAGTTTCTTCTATAATAGAAGCGGCATTTTTACAGCTTATCGATTTCCCAACTTGAAGAAGATCCGCTTTTGTAAAGTCTTTTCGCTTGCCATTTATGCTCAAAGCATGTTGACTCACCCATTGGTGCTGGGGTTGATAGGCATGGCAAACATCATATGCTGGAGAAAGTTCCCATTTGGCATCTTGTTTTAAGCGGAAAGAAAAATTCTTAGTATGGTCGTCGCAATTGCGGGACAAGACATTAAAAACCATGCGTCTGTACATCTGCTCCGCATCGGCATAGTTTAGGTTTAATTCGCGCATGGTTTGAAACAATTGCTCGTAGCTAAAGCTGTTCACTTCATTGAAATCAAAATGCTTGAGGGCGCAGAAAGTTTGAATATGGTGTTTGGTATTGTCCTCTTCGCGGTCGAATCGTTTGGTCATAAAATGCGCCCGCCCATTTTCTTGCAATAATTTTGAAGGCATCATGTTTATTCCACATGCAATAGCCATATTATAATACGCCATTTCCACCCTTCCATATCCCGAAGACGCTCCAACTTGTATACCGCTCACACCATCCAATTTTATGAGCCAATGCTGAAACCCTTTTGGCACATTGGTTTGCCCCGAACGAACCTCCCCTGTCTTATCATTATAGGCTATAATTACTTTGGGACGGGCACCTCCGGCTGAAGTTCCAATCTTCAATATCTCAGATACGGCCTTTTCATTTTCGTTTATAAAATTGGTTTTGAATGATTGTTTGTTCGACAACAAGCGTTGAGCCAATTCAACCATACTTTCTAATTCTAAGGCAGCAGATCGACTTGTTTCCTTTTCTGTGCTGGGTTCAAACTCTAATGCACCCATGCCGCGCGTACCGATAAAGCAAAGCATTTCAACAGGATTCATGCTGTCTAATGCACGACCGCATTGAGCAAGGTATAAATTGATGAGTTGATTTCCATACCGATCGGGCAAAACATCAGCCAAAAGACCCGGCAATCCTTTAAACGTATTAAAAGGAATCTGTGGATTCTGTCTCAGTTCAGGAAAACTAAAAACAGTTCGCTTGGTATCGATGGGCATTTTGAAAGGAGATAAGTCTATCCCAGTGTTTTTAAAACCACTGTCGAATTCAAATGCTGCTGAGCCAGTTTTCTGATCCCAGGCCACCGCGCCCACCAATTTGCCCCATATTTTAATAAATGCTGTATTCATAACTACCAATTAAAATCTTTTTTTGCTTTTGCATTTTTCCCACTTGCGCGTTTTCGTTTGTATAACTCTTTTTTTGCTTGGGCTATAGGACTTACTTGCTCTTGCACCACAAAGGCATTTAAAAAATGCAATTGGTTTAAGACACGCAAAACTTGTAACAAAGTTGGAACTGTAACCGAACCACCAGACTCCAAAATACTTAAAGTCGAGCGGCTAATTCCTGCGGCATGCGACAATTCATCTTGGGTCATATCCTGTAGCATACGTTCATTTTTAATAAAACCTCCGATGTATTCAGCGATTGCTGTATCGCTCATAGAATTCCAATTTATGTATGAATAATCAGTCATTTATTGTTAATTATGTATTTAATGAATGGTTTACAATACAAAATTACACAAAAACAGCATAAACAAAAATTAAATATTAAAATTGAATGGCATATATTTGCTTTATGAAACGGTTTAAGTCAAAAATAGGCAAAGGCTTTATCTTGTTTCCGAGTCTAATTTTAATTGCAGTTGCTTTGCTTTTAATTGTCGAAAAAGCTTGGTTGGGTCTTCCAATTCTAATTGCGATTGCAGTATATCTGGTCGATATTTTCAGAAATACACATTACAGCATTGAAGCTAACATCTTAAATATAATTGCAGGGCGTTTTTACAAAGTACAAATACCGATTTCAAGCATCTTCAAAATCAAACCTAGCCGCGATCCATCTAAAGCGCCCGCCAATTCGATGGACCGCCTATCCATACACTATACAATAGATGGCAAGAAAAAGGAGGTTTTGGTATCACCAGAAAACAAAGAAGAATTCATGCAAGCACTTAAAGAAATCAATAGAGATATTGAGTTTGGGTGTTTGTATAAGCAATAAATTAAAACCCAGATTTAGACTTCAAAATATTGCAATGTAAAGGCTTTAAAATAATTCCATTAAAAAAATTTTATTATTTCAAAAAACTCCTTACTTTTGCACTCCATTTTCGAAAGGAGAAATGGCAGAGCGGTTGAATGCGGCAGTCTTGAAAACTGTTTTAGTGCAAGCTAACGGGGGTTCGAATCCCTCTTTCTCCGCAAGATGAAAATCAAAACCCACAAGCGCAGCTTGTGGGTTTTTTTATGCCCCAAAAAAATTCGTCCAAGCAGCTCTGTGCTTGAGTGAATTTTTGAAGGGGCATAAATTCAGATTTGCGAAGCAAAGATGTTTTGATTTTCATCTTTAGCCTCC
The DNA here is from genome assembly GCA_044357345.1 of Bacteroidia bacterium. Lineage (GTDB taxonomy): Bacteria > Bacteroidota > Bacteroidia > NS11-12g > UBA955 > JABMMZ01. Next base: position 228 of record JBIKPR010000028.1, on the reverse strand, counting down.
ACCACTAGGGATCATGAGCGAAGCGAATAATCCCTAAGGAAAAAAAATCGTCCAAGCAGCTCTGTGCTTGAGTGAATTTTTGCGGGGGCATAAAACCAGATTTGCGAAGCAAAGATGTTTTTGATTTTCATCTTTAGCCTCACCACTAGGGATCACGACCAAAGGGAGTACTCCCCGAAAACAATATAATCTAATGGTGTCTTGTCCTGAAATAAGTTTACACAAAAA
>JBIKPR010000027.1:0-30307 GCA_044357345.1 Bacteroidia bacterium | reverse complement strand
CACACATTTAACCCCTTTGTTTTTAGTTCTGTTGGTGGTTGAATTTAGTGATTTGGTCTTTGCTGTTGACAGCGTACCCGCAATTTTCTCTGTAACCAAGGATCCATACATCGTATTCTTTTCTAATATTTTTGCAATCATGGGGCTAAGGAGTTTATTTTTCCTCTTAAGCAATATCATGCATATATTCTCTTATTTGAAGTATGGTTTAGGGGTATTATTGGCATTTATCGGCGTGAAAATGTTGTTCGAGCATTGGTTTGTATCCATTGGATTTAACAATCTAATTTCATTGTTTATTATTTTAGGTATACTTTCAGGCAGCATTCTTCTTAGTTTAATTTTTCCAAAGAAAACAATCGATTAGTGGCCACAAATAGGCCAATCATCGATTTTGTTTGGTGCATTCACTTTTTCAATTTATTCTTGAGCAACCTTTGAAAACCAGTTTGTATATTCGCTTATTTTATGAAAGTTTAGCCATGGCTTTTCAGTCATTGGTAAGCAATAAATTGCGCTCTTTACTTTCAGTATTAGGCATTACAATCGGTATATTTTCAATTGTTCTTGTATTCACTCTAGTAGACTCATTGGAATCTAACATTAAAAAGAGTATTCAATCGATGGGTAAAAATGTCATTTACATTGATAAATGGCAATGGATGGGCGGCGATGGTGATTATCCTTGGTGGAAATTCATGAACCGTCCTGATGCCACTTTAAGTGAAGTGAAAGCCTTAAAAGATCAACCAGTATCTGAATTAGCTGATGCCATCTCCTTTACCAGTTCTGCAAGTACAACAGTGAGAATAGGTGACAAATTTTTGGAAAATGTAAACATTGCAGGTCATACTTATGAATTTAGCAAAATTGAAACTTTAGAAATCACTGAAGGTCGCTTTTTAAATGAATTTGAAGACAACAATGGACGAGCAGTTGCCATCATTGGACACAATGTTGCAACAGGTCTTTTTGACAAAGCAACGGGTTTGGTGGGCAAGAAGATTACTTTTTATGGTAAGCAAGTGGAAATAATTGGGGTGTTTAAAAACCAAGGTGACAACTTGGTGAATATAGACTTTGATGATAAAATTGTGGTGCCTATTAAATTTCTTCAATACATAGACAACAATTTAAAAGGTTCTAATATCATTGTAAAGGCCAAAGATAAAATTGGCGCCGACGCTATTTATGAAGAGTTGCGAGGAAGTATGCGCAGTATAAGACGCTTAAAGCCTGCAGAAGATGATAATTTTACTTTAAATAAAATCTCTTTTTTAAGTGATGCCATTGGCGAATTCTTCAAGATTGTTAACCTATTTGGTTTAATCATTGGACTATTCTCACTTTTAGTTGGTGGTTTCGGTGTTGCAAATATTATGTTTGTATCGGTTAAAGAACGAACAAATATTATTGGAATTCAAAAAGCACTTGGAGCAAGGAATGAATTTATACTATTAAATTTCCTAACAGAGGCCGTTGTATTAAGCGTTCTTGGAGGCTTAATTGGTATATTAATGACCTGGGGCATTTCTGGAATAAGCAATTCAATTTTAGCCAATTCCGATAACTCGTTTAGATTAATTATGACTTGGGCTAATGTTGGAAAAGGCATAATGTTTGCTTCCATCATTGGAATATTAGCCGGACTTATTCCTGCATACAGAGCCAGTAGATTGGTTCCAGTAGAAGCAATTAGAAGCAAGTAATTCAAAGCTTTTCTCCACAATGGGGACACTTATTTCTCTCTTTTCTTTCGTTAACTTGTAAAAATCCGGAAGTTAAAATTGAAGTGGGAATTGCAAAAAGAATTAAACCAACCATAGATATCAAACCTCCAGTCAATTTCCCAATATTGGTAATTGGATAAACATCTCCATAGCCCACCGTGGTAATGGTTGATATAGTATACCACATGGCAGATGGGATATCATTAAATTTATTAGGTTGTGCATCTTTTTCTGCCAAATATATAATACTTGAAGCAAAGACAAAAACAAACAAAATGAACACAAAACTGATCATCAATTGTGCCCTTTTAATATAAAACACAGTTCCAATAACTTTAAATGCATCCACATATCTTATTGCTTTTAAAAGCCTTAATACACGAAAAATATTGAAGATGTAGAAACCGCTGTAATCTGAAGAAAATAATATTAAATAGAAAGGAATCAAGGACAGCAAATCAATCAACATCAGAGGCGTTAAGATGTACTTTAAACGTCCTATAAGAGGCTTGCTGTATTTTGAAATTGCTGTTGAAGTATATATTCTTAAAATATATTCTAAACTAAAAAAGACCATACAAAACACTTCCAAAAAAAAGAAGGCAGTTTTGTATGGTCTGTAAAAACTTTTAACCGTTTCAAGAATTAAAAGAAGAGAACTTAATATTATTAATGTAAATAATATTCCATGAAAAACACGGTTTAATGGCTTAAGGCTTTTATGATCATCAATAATCTTAAAAACCGAAACTTTAAAACTCAGTTTTTCATGCATTGTAAATTCGAATTATCCGTTGGCCTTTTTATGGTCAGCTAAAAACTTAGCCAATCCAATATCAGTCAAGGGGTGGTTTAACAAACCTAAGATTGCATCCAAAGGACAAGTAACAACGTTAGCGCCATTCTCTGCAGCTTTAACAATATGCAAAGGGTTTCTAACCGATGCAGCTAAAATTTGAGTCTCATAGCCTTGTAAAGTGTATATATGAGCAATTTGTGCAATTAAATCCATGCCATCCCAACTAATATCATCTATACGTCCAATAAACGGTGATAAATAAGTTGCACCTGCTTTAGCTGCCAAAATCGCTTGACCAGCTGAGAATACCAAAGTGCAATTGGTTCTGATGCCATTGGCAGTAAACCAACTAATTGCTTTGATACCATCTTTAATCATTGGCACTTTTACCACAATATTTGGATCAATAGCCGCAAGCTTTTTGCCTTCTTCTATCATTCCTTCAAAATCTGTTGAAATTACTTCGGCACTTACATCGCCTTTTCCTACTATTTCACAAATTGCTTTGTAATGTTTCATTACATTTTCTGTACCGGTGATGCCTTCTTTTGCCATTAAAGACGGGTTAGTGGTTACACCATCAAGAATTCCAAGGTCTTTGGCTTCTTTTATTTGATTTAGATTCGCTGTATCGATAAAGAATTTCATATTGCAAAATTAGTTCAGACCCTTATGGATAAAGGCACAAGTTTTACACAGAAATATACCCTAAATAGTTTTTTTTGTCTTACTTTGCCGTTAAATGAACCATTTGAATTGCTTTGTGATTGAGGCTATTGCCAAACAGCTGCAAATAAGGACCAAGGGTTCGGTGCTATTAGATTGTTTTAGCAACAGTCCCGATGAGATAATTTTTATCTTCAATACCGGCAGTTTAAAATGCTTATTCTTCCAAGCTGAAATATATTTTACTTTTGATGATACCGATAGTTCCAAAAGTAGATTATTCAAACCTCAGTTCACAGAATTAATTGAATCTCACATCCTAGATGTCCAAGCCCATCAGTTTGAAAGAAGTTTTCAAATGAACTTTGATTCCGGTTTCATCTTGGTTTTTAAATGCCATGGAAGAAAATCAAATATTTTATTGTTTGACAAATCTATTTTCAGCGACATGTTTAGAAAGAATCTGGAAAATGATGCATTGCTAAAGCTTGATTCTTTTTGCAACAGAGTGCCAGACTTTTTAACAGATGGCTTTGCTTTAACATTTGATAATCTTAAAAGATCTTGTCCCTTCTTACCCTCCGAAATTTATGAGAATTTAAATCAAAATTTCACTTTGCCTGAATTGCAAGAAAAACTAAATGATTTTCATGCTATCACTGCCTTTGATGTTAATCATTCAGGAGAACTTAGCCCTGTATACAAGCGATCGACTTTATTTGAAGACATTAGTAAATTCTCAAGACAAAGTATTAAGTCAAAGCGCTACGTTGGCCTTACCACTGAATTAAGCGATGACCTCTTAAAGAAAATCAATGATAAAAAACTGTTCATAGAATCAAACAAAACAGCACTCATTAACATAGAAAACAAAAGAAGCGATGAAGAAATTGGCAATATTATTTTGGCCAACCTTCACCTTATTCCAAATGGCAGCAAAAAGGTAATAGTCCTTGATATTTACAACAATCAAAATATTGAAATAAAACTGGATGATCAATTGTCGGCAGTAGACAATGCCTCTAAATATTTCAAAAAGGCCAAAGGGGTTCCACATACCATTAGACTTCTTACGCAAAAAATCGAGCAAGCTCAAAAGGTTTTACAAGAATTAGAATCAAAATATGAGCTTTTAATTCAAAGCAAGGAATGGAAAGATTTAAAGCCTCTCATGAAAGTAATTTCAAAAAATGAAACTGAAACTGATTTACCTTATAGAAAATTCAATGAACAAGGCTTTGAAATTCTGGTTGGGAAAAATGCAGAAAGCAACGAAAAAATATTAAATTACTACAGCGATAAAGATGATATCTGGTTGCATGCAAAAGACGTAAGTGGCAGCCATGTCTTAATTAAATGTTCTAAAAATAAAAAACTACCTGAACCTGTGTTGCATAGAGCTGCTGCCCTTGCAGCATATTATTCAAAAAACAGAAATCAGAATTTGGCTACAGTTACATACACATTTCGAAAATACGTGCGAAAGATTAAAGGGGCTGAAAAAGGCAAGGTCAGCGTGAGTCAAGAGGAGACAATTTTGGTTAAACCAAGCCTCAATTAACCTACTTCTTAAGCAAACCGCCCTTAATTCCATCTAATGCCTTTTTCTTAGCATCCTGTATTTTTTTGTCTGCCTCAGTTCTTACTTTATCTGCTTCCGCTTTAATTCTCTCTTCTGCCAAACGTTTTTCTTCAGCTATTTTATCCTCTACTAATTTCTTTTCAGCATTAATTTTATCAATGCCTATTTGTTTCAATTTAGCAATTGAATCCAGGGTTTTTTGTTTTGCAATATTTGCTCTTCTTTTTGCTTCATCTAATGCAGCTTGGGCTTGCTTATCCGCCTCAGCCTTTAATTGATCTTTAACTCCATTAACTATGCTGTTCTTTGCATCGTGCAAACTGATTTTAACCTCTGGTTTTGTAAAGAACCCACCAATCAATACATCCACATCCACAATATCACTTAATGTAACATTTAATCCTTTTTGTTTTGCTTGAGCCGTTAATGAATTTAAAGCTGTATTGGCCTCTCCAAAATCTTTTCTTGGAATGGATAGTTTTGCAATATATTGTATACTTTGATCCAAGGCAGTGTAACCACTTATCTTTGCCTTTGCACCTGTCCACAAAGGTAAAATCATAGAATCTAAGGCTACTTTTCCATTGGCTATATTTAATTTTAAATTCAAGTCTTTTAAACTCAAATTCTTCAATTTATCTATCTTTAATTTTTCAGCTATTATATTTAAAATGGGTAAATCTTTAATGGCAGCTCCTGCAATTCCCAACTTAATTCCTCCGCTTACAGTTGGGTATGAAACACTGAGATCTTGGTTAAAGTTATTCGCTAAATGTATATCTGCGTTAAACAAACCCTTAGTGTACTGTGCAATTGGCATTAATTTCTTAACCATATCAAACGTATTAAAGGTTTGAACTATGTCTAATGATTTTATTCCAAAATCGACATTGCTAAACGGAAACTTAGGATTCTTGCTGTCGTAAACGCCATTTAAACTCATGCTTCCACCCAATAAATTCAAGCCTAGATTTTCAAAAAACATCTGGCTTTCTCTTAAAATTATTTTGCCTCCTATATTGGTTAAATTTAAGTTGTCATAAACCATCGTTCTAATGCTAGAATTAAAAACAAAATCAATGTTATTTGGAACTTCAAATGCCTGCAGAGGAATACTATCAGAAGCCGTAGGTTCTTTTTTAATTTTATCATCCTCACTTAAAAATTCATTTACATTCATATAATTTGAATTTAAAGTAAAACTTCCTTTCAGAAGCTCATCGCGCATCATGTAGGCAAACAAATTGTCAATTTGACCTTTGGCGTCAAAATCACTCATACCAATATTTCCTTTGCATAAATTCAATACAATAGTCTGAGGATTGAAGCTCATCGATGCATCCAAATTGGTGCCTTGTGGTAAACTCACTGGATCCTTAAAGTGAAAGCGTTCAGCAGCTAGTGTACCTGCTGCGTAGAACTTTTCAATATCATTGGACTGCAAGCTATTTAAAAAGCCTTTAAAACTGACATCACTCTTGATTAAGCCGCTTATTTCTGTGGCTTTTTCCAGGGGAATAAAACTTCTAAACTCAGCCAAATTTATATTCCCTCTAATTTCTCCCGACGCATATGGATTGGAAAGTGGATTTTTCATTAACAAACTCGCGTGAATTGGCTCTCCAGCTATGTTTGCATCAAATCTTTTTAAGTCAATAATTGTATTATCCGGAAATCCAGTTTGATTGTCAATGGCGAGATTTACAAAAATATTATTCAATGATTTTGGCAAATCAGGATATTGGAAATACCCGTTCTGTATATTCAATTTAAGTCCAAACCCAGGCATTTTATCGTCGGTCATTTTGCCCTTTAAGTAACCTCCAAAGTCAAGACTTCCCTTGGCTTTTGCTTGATCGAAACTTTTAGAATAAACCCCGGGAACCATTGACATTATTGTTTTAAAATCTGTCTTCTTTGATTTAAACACAATGTCAAAATCCATGTCATTGTCATTCATATCAACATAACCTTCTCCACCCAATTGCAATTGATTCAATAAAACATCGTTGTCCTTAAAAGTAAATTTCATGGCTTTCATGTCCATGTCTAAATTTACCTTTAAATCTGTTGTAACCTTGTAGATATAGTTCATACCTCCATATCCAAGTGTAAATTCTTCCGCTTGGGTACTGGTTTCCAACAAAAATTTATCTAATGTAAAATCACCCTTTAAATTATGGTTAAAATGCTTTAATGATGTATAAAAGGTTAAACCCTTGTCTTCATACACTAAATCCCCATTGGTAATTTCCAATTGATCTAGAGCCATTTTAAAAGTAGAAGTACTGGTGTCTGTTGCGCTGCTATCGACCTTCGCAATGTCATAGTTCGCCTTGCCATTTTCCAATACCAAAATATTAAGCATTGGTTCATTTAAATAAATTCGATTTATTTCAATTTTTTCACCTTTAATAACACTCATTAAATCCAATGTTATTGAAAGTTCAGGCAAATAGGCTAAGGTGTCATTTTTAAATGTGTCAACACCAACAATACTCAATTGTTTGATGTCTAATTGAAGCTTAGGAAAACTTCTAATAAGACTTAATCCAATATCATCGGAAAAATTCACTTTTGCATTGATATTCTTATTGGTTTCATCTTTAATAGATTGAATGATTTTACCTTTAAATAAAAAAGGCAAGGCAAGCAAAATCACAAAGACAAGCAACAAGGAAATTCCGGTAATTTTCAAGAATTTTTTCATATTAATTTAGATAAACAAAAATAATGCAAAACTTCCGCTTCAAGTTGCGGTTAAAAATATTTCATTTTTAGAATCTTGAAAAAATTCTTTCAATTGAGAAAAAAAATAGGGCATTGACATGCCTAACTAAATATTAGGATTTCCTGATAAATTGGCTTATTGCTTACTTAAAAAATCAGAATAAGCAAGCTTAATCCCATCCTCTAATGAAGTTTTGAAGCTCCAACCAAGATTGTTTAAATACGACGAATCCATCAATTTTTTCGGCGTTCCATCTGGCTTACTGCTGTCGAATTTCAAATCTCCTTCAAATCCAACAATGCTTTTAATCAATAATGCCAAATCTTTTATGCTTAAGTCTGCATTAGACCCAATATTTACAAACTGCTTACCATTGTAATTCAACATCAAAAACAGTGCTGCATCAGCCAAGTCGTCTGCATATAAAAACTCGCGCATTGGCAATCCCGTACCCCATATTTCTACAGATTCAGCACCACTCATTTTCGCTTCATGAAAACGTCTGATTAATGCTGGTAAGACATGCGAATTTTGAGGATGGTAGTTGTCATTTAAACCATACAAATTGGTAGGCATAACACTTATAAAGTTACAATTGTATTGATCTCTATAGGCCTCCACCATCTTAATACCTGCAATTTTTGCAATTGCATAAGGCTCATTGGTGTTTTCCAAAAGTCCTGTTAAGAGATACTCTTCCTTCAATGGCTGTGGAGCCATTTTTGGATAAATACAACTGCTTCCAAAAAACATTAATTTCTTAACGCCATTCAAATAAGATTGATGAATAATATTGTTTTGAATACACAAATTATCATGTATAAATTCGGCTCTATACGTATTGTTTGCAATAATTCCACCCACTTTAGCTGCAGCTAAAAAAACATACTCAGGTTTTTCTGCTTCAAAAAATGCCTCTACTGCAACTTGATTGCGTAAATCCAATTCACCTGAAGTTCGAGTAACAATATTTAAATAACCGGCTTTTGTAAGTGCACGGTGTACTGCGCTGCCAACCATTCCTCGATGGCCAGCAACATATATCTTTGCACCTAATTCCATTATTCGAAGTAACTCAAAGTTTTGAATCCTCCTTCTTTAAGGTATTCGTCTTTTTTCATCAAATGCAAATCGCTTTGCATCATATCATTAACCAAATCGCTTAAGCTATACTTGGGTATCCAACCTAATTTTTCCCTTGACTTTGTAGCATCTCCGATTAACAAATCAACTTCAGTTGGTCTGAAATATTTAGGATCAACATTGATTACCTCTTTGCCAATTGATAAAGAAGACAAGTTTAACTTAAGTTCTTCTGCTCTTGCCCTATCAATACCTGAAATAACACCTTTCTCGTTGATTCCTTCACCTTCAAAAGACAATTCCAAACCTAAATATTTAAATGCTTGTCTAGCAAACTCTCTTATTTCAGTTGTTACACCTGTTGCAATGACATAATCTTCTGCAACTGGCTGTTGCAAAATCAAATACATAGCTTCAATATAATCTTTTGCATGTCCCCAATCGCGTTGGCTATTCAGGTTTCCTAAGAACATTTTATCTTGTAAGCCCAATGCAATTTTTGAAGCTGCTCTGGTTATTTTTCTTGTTACGAAAGTTTCCCCGCGAATTGGAGATTCATGGTTAAATAGAATACCATTACAAGCAAATATTTTATATGCTTCACGGTAGTTTACTGTTATCCAATAAGCATACATTTTAGCTACTGCATAGGGTGAACGCGGGTAAAATGGTGTTGTTTCAGATTGAGGAACCGCTTGAACCAAACCATATAATTCAGATGTTGAAGCTTGATAGATTCTAGTTTTCTCTATTAATCCACAAATTTTAATCGCCTCTAACAAACGCAATGTTCCGATACCATCAGCATTTGCAGTGTATTCAGGTGTTTCAAAACTCACATGAACATGGCTTTGTGCTGCCAAATTGTAAATTTCATCTGGTTGGGTTTCTTGAATAATGCGAATCAAATTCGTGCTGTCAGTTAGATCGCCATAATGTAATTTGAAATTAGCATTAGGCACATGCGGGTCTTGGTATAAATGGTCAATTCTATCGGTATTAAACAGAGAACTTCTTCTTTTAATACCATGAACCATGTATCCTTTCTTTAACAAGAACTCAGCTAAATATGCTCCGTCTTGTCCAGTAATTCCCGTAATCAGTGCTACTTTCATTAATTCTAAATTTTATTCGTTACTTTGCCAAAAAATGCAAATATAAGTAAAGTTTTGATTCAAATCCATTCAACATCCAGGAGTGAGCGATTAGATTATATATTTAATTATGTATTCCAATGGCGCATGGGCATTGATTTTACAATAATTTCTGATGCCACAAAAATCAACCACTCTCAAACTGTTATTGACTATAATATTGAGTGCAGCGGATTTGGAATCCACATTGTTCCCGATGGCCTATTGTTTAAAGTCGGAACAGAGGATGTTGTTTCCGAAAAAACTAAGTTCAACTTAAATCCAATTGAACACTCAAAATCTCAATACATAGATTTTTTCTCAAGTGTTTTTTATCATATATCTAGATATGAAGAATACAATTTGACTAAAGACCATCTTGGCCGATTTTCGCATAAATCTTCTTGCTTGTTTGTAAACAATTTTATTAAAAGACCACTTGTTGACGAATGGATACAAAATTTTAAAAACTACCTTATTCAATGGCATGATTTCAAAGCCACAGATTTCAAATCAGAAACATTTTACACCCAAGCCAGTATTGATATAGACTCGGTTTTTTCATACAAAGGTCGAAATGCAATGAGAACCCTTGCTGCCTTTTCGAAAGATATTGTGAAGTTAAATTTAATAGAAGTTTACAAACGGATGAAAGTTTTGTTAGGTTGTGAAAAAGACCCAAATGACAACTTTGATTTGCAAAATAAATTACTCATGCAAAAACAAGCCTTATACTTTGTGCAAGTGGGTAAATATGGGCGATTGGATAAAAATATTAGTCCTGAAAACAAAGAATTTCAAATTATTTTGAAAGCTTTAGATATAAACGGCCAACAAATTGGCTTACATCCTTCTTTTGATTCAAATAGCAATTCAGAAATAATCTTCAAAGAAAAGACAAAGTTAGAATCAATAATTGGAAAGCAGATTAAGCATTCAAGGCAACATTTCTTAAATTTTGAGTTGCCCAAAACATACCAAAGTCTTATTGATATTGGCATTGAAAATGAATACTCAATGGGATACTCTGAAATTGCTGGATTTAGAGCCGGCACTGCCTTCCCTTTTCATTGGTATAATTTAGGAAAGGAACAAAATACCAAACTATTAATTCATCCTTTTGTTGTAATGGATGTGGCCTATAAAAATTTTCTAAAAATGAATGTGGAAGAAACTATAATTGCCAGTGGGAAATTAAAAGAGATCTGCAAGAAACTTAATGCCCCCTTTGTTTTTGTCTTTCACAATGAATCACTGAGCAACCATAGGGGTTGGGAAAAATGGGATAAGGTTTTTTCTTTTTGGAATCATGAATGAAATCAAATACATAAAACACAAAAAAATAGATTTCATAAAATGGGATGCTTGTCTAGAAAATGCGCAAAATGGGTTGATTTATCCCTATGCGTTCTTTCTAGATTCTATGGCTGAAAAAAAATGGGATGCGCTTGTACTAGGTGATTATGAGGCTGTTTTTCCTCTGGTTTGGAATAGAAAATTTGGAATTAAATACCTTTACCAACCATATTTCTGCCAACAATTAGGCCTATTTTCAGAACAAGATATTACAGAAAATCTAGTAACAGAATTTATCAATAAAATTCCTTCTAAATTTTTGTATTGGAATTTCCACCTCAATTACCAAAACAAATACTTCAGTCCCAGCGTTCGGTTTATTAACCGAACCAGTTTTTGCATCAATTTAAACCAAGACTATACAGAGATATACGATCAATACAATGCTGATGCTAAGAAAAACTTAGCAAAATCCATGATTCAAGGATTCTCTTACCAAAAGAACATTGAAATTGATACCGTTGCTGATTGCTTCTTCAATGCTTATGGACAGCATTATCCAAAAATAGAATCTCTTAAAACAAACATTACCGAATGTGCGATTGAGGCGATAAAACAAAACAAAGGTTTTACTAGATCGGTGCTTGGAAATGATGGCCATTTATGGTGTGCCGGATTCTTTTTTATCTCTAACAATAGAATCCATTATGCAATGGCTGCACCAACCGATGAAGGCAAGAAATATGGCGCTACCCATATTTTAATAGACGAAGTTCTTAAAGAGTTTTCTAATAAAAATATCATTTTTGATTTTGAAGGGTCTGACATCAAATCTGTAGCCTATTTTTATTCTAAATTTGGGTCCGTTTCTTCCCATTATCTACAAATTATTAAAAACAAACTGCCTTGGTGGTTAAGGTTTTTAAAAGACTAAATTAGGTGTTTTGTAAATTGACTAAATAATACATAAGTCTTTTGTTATCAACAATCTTGATAACCTTTTTAAGCCATGTTTTATATTTTTCGTAGGTTTGCATAAATGAAAATTATTTGCATAGGAAGAAACTATGGGTTACATGCCAAAGAACTTGGAAACGAAATCCCTGATAGGCCTGTTATTTTTTGCAAACCCGATACAGCATTGCTTAAAAATAACGATGATTTTTATTTGCCAAGCTTTAGTAAAGACGTGCATTATGAAGCTGAAATTGTTATAAAAATAGACAAAGCGGGGAAAAGCATTTTACCGCAATTTGCGTCTAGATACTACTCCCAAATTACATTAGGAATTGACTTTACAGCACGTGATGTTCAAAATGAATTGAAGGCCAAAGGCTTGCCATGGGAACTTGCTAAAGCCTTTGATTATTCGGCAGTCATTGGTAATTTTATAACGCTCAATCAACCTATTCAAGACATCCATTTTCATTTGTTGAAAAATGAAGTGGCTGTACAAAGTGGCCACACAGCTGATATGCTTTTTAATGTTGATCAAATCATCAGTTTTGTGTCCGAATATTTTACTTTAAAAACAGGTGATCTTATTTTCACTGGAACTCCCGCTGGCGTTGGCCCTGTCGCAATTGGTGACAATTTAAAAGGATATATTGAAAAAGAAGAAATATTTGATTTTATAATCAAGTGAGAAAGCAATTATTTTATATAATTCTCAATTTAATAATTGCTGTAAATTCAACTTTTGCAAGCGATAAAAAACCTTATCCTAAAAACGATTTCGGATTACCTTTTGACGGTAGCAATGAAATTATAGGTACCTATTGTGAACTTAGGCCAAACCACTTTCACGGTGGACTAGATATTCGAACGGGGGGTGTTATTGGTAGGCCGGTGCTTTCTGCCGGTGATGGCTATGTTTCGCGTATCAATATCTCTAGCATCGGATATGGCAAAGCAATTTATATAACCCACCCCAATGGATATACAAGTGTATATGCGCATTTAAGCGAATTCCCTGCCTCCATTCAATGGTTTATAACAAAAACCCAATACCAACACCAACAATACGAAATAGAAATTTTTCCTGAGGCCGACGTTGTAAAAGTTAAACGCGGTGAAATTATTGCTTACAGCGGAAATTCTGGCGCATCTCAGGGTCCACACTTGCATTTTGAAATCCGCGAGACCAAGTCTGAGGCACCAGTAAATCCTTTGCTTTTTGGAATTAAAATGGAAGACCATATTTCACCTTCTATTTTTGATGTTTTCCTATACAAACGCGATTCTTTGGAAAAAATATACAATGGCCATTTTCCTTCAATCAGTTTGCCTACTTCTAGTGTTCAAATTATAAAAAAAGGCAAAAAGAAGAAGAAAGTATTTGTCCCCATAGGAAAACATACCATTGCTTTTGGCACTTATGCATTCGGTGCTACAATGCGCGATTATGCTACATCTATGGGCGATAACAATGGCGTAAATTATGTCCAATTGTACTTAAACGACCAACTCATTTACGATTGTAAATTAGAACAATTTATGTTTTCTCAAATGCGCATGCACAACAACTACATTGATTTCAAACGCATGAAACAATCTGGCACCAAAATGCACAAGTTGTTTAAAGACAATGGCAGCACCTTGGAGTTTTGGAATGAATCACCAACAGATGGCTGGTTTACTATCGATGATACCATCGCCTATCATTTCAGAATTATTGCAAAAGATGTCTTTGGCCATAGCACTGAAAAAAAAATAACTTTATATGGCTCACCGAACGGACGAAATGTAATTTCCTATATTCAGCACAACAAGTCCGCTAGTCTTTGCTATGCCAATAAAGACAATTTAATTTCTGTAAACCAAGACTTCAAAATAGGTATTCCTAAAAGCGCACTTTACAGCGATTATCAACTTGCATATCAAAAAAATTATGGTATCAATTATTCTATTGGAAATACTTTGGTGCCACTTGACAAGAAGATTGATTTGCACTTCAGAATAAGCAATGAGTTTGTTAAGTATGCCAATAAATTTACTGTATTCAGTGCTGATGGAAGATCCTATGGAACAGAATTAAAAAATCAAAACTGGGTGGTAGCATCTGTTAAAGAGTTTGGAACTTACCACATTGTTCTTGATACCATCAAACCTTCAATCACACCTGTAGCAATAAACCGCAATGGATATTTCTCTTTTCAAGTTTCAGATGGCACCTCAGGCATCAAAGACTTTGATTTTTACATCAATGGGCAATGGGTATTACTCGAATATGATATTGGATTTATCCATGGACGTATCCCCAATCAATTAATAAGCGGAAAACATTCCATTGAATTGATTGTTAGAGATAACAGGTTAAACGAGAAAAAATTTACTAAAACAATAACAGTCCCATGAGTACAAAAGAAATAGGTAAAAAAGCACCCGCATTTAGCGGAAATGATCAAAATGGTGTAAAAAGAACATTAAAAGATTTCGCTGGCAAAAAGCTTGTTCTATATTTCTATCCAAAAGATGATACCCCAGGATGCACGGCTGAAGCTTGCGACTTAAGAGACAATTATAATAAATTTATTGCTGCTGGATATGCCATTATTGGTGTAAGTCCAGATGAAGAAAAGAAGCATCAAAAATTCATCGCCAAATATGAACTTCCTTTTGATTTATTGGCCGACACCGACCATTCAATTGCAGAAGCCTTTGGCGTTTGGGTAGAAAAAAGCATGTATGGTAGAAAGTACATGGGCATCGCTAGAACAACTTTTGTAATAGACGAAAAGGGCATTATTAAAGATGTTATCGAAAAGGTGAATACCAAAGACCACAGCAGTCAGATTCTGTAATCTATTTTATAAACTTAACATACCGATCACCATCGGTATCAAACCATGGAATGAGTTCCATGCTGTTTGTTGTTTTACTTTTAAATTTCCAAGAAATACTAACCCAATCAAGTGCTGAGTTTTTCTTAATGTCCAAAATCAATTTGCTGTAATCGTCGTTGCATTGCCATGTGCCTCTGAAAGTATCTTTGCTCGTTCTAGCTTCAAAAGGGCCATCATAATAGGTGTTCTTATACAACTTGAATATATAATCGTTGTACATAAAAGTTGTATCTCTGCCTTCAAACTTAGCTTGAAACACCCGAATATCCTTATTGAGAATATAGTCCTCAAAAAACTTATTCATTGTTGAAGGCTCATAAGCTTTTTGTGAAATTATTTCCTCCTTCTTCTTGCATGAGTTTATGCTCAAGACAAAAAGGGCAATCGATAAAACAAATATCAACTTTTTGAGTTTCATTATAATTCTTTGCGCAACCTAGCTACCGGAATATTTAATTGCTCCCTGTATTTAGCAACAGTTCGTCGAGCAATATTATATCCTTTCTCTTTTAATAAATCCATAAGTGCCTCATCGGTTAAAGGCTTTTTCTTTGCTTCACTATCGATGGCATCACTCAGTATTTTCTTGACTTCCCTATTGCTGACTTCTTCACCACTCTCATTAACTATACCTTCACTAAAGAAATATTTTAATGGATAAATCCCAAAATCAGTTTGAACATACTTGCTGTTGGCTACCCTCGAAATGGTTGATATATCCATTTGGATTTTATCTGCAATATCCTTCAAAATCATAGGTCTTAATGACATTTCATCGCCATATAAGAAAAAATCCCTCTGGGCTTGAACAATAGCAGTCATGGTTAATTGCAAGGTCTGTTGCCTTTGTTTAACACTGTCTATAAACCATTTAGCACCATCCAACTTTTGTTTAATGTATTGAACTGCATCTTTTAAATGCTTGTCTTTCCCAGCATCTTTGTCGTATGCTTGAAGCGTTTCACTATAAGAGTGGCTCAGCTTCAACTCTGGTGCGTTTCTAGAATTCAAAATGACACGCAATACACTGTCTTCATTGATAACCGTGAAATCAGGAATGATATACTGCGAAACAGATTGCGATTGTGATTGTCCGGGCTTTGGATTTAATTTGGTTATCTCTGTCAATGCACCTTTTAAATCATCATCATTGATTTTTAAAGCACTTTTAATCTTATCGTAATGCTTTTTAACAAAAGCCTCCATATAATCAGCAATGATTTTCTCTGCTAAATCTAGTGCCTTGTTTCCACCATAATCCTTTTTATACAATTGAAGCAACAAACACTCTTGTAAATTTCTCGCCCCAATTCCTGCTGGGTCAAAATTTTGAATTTTAGTTAGTATCCGCTCTAATTGATCTTCTGTTGTGCTTATGTTTTCTGTAAAGGCTAAATCATTGACTATCGCACCTAATTCTCTTCTCAAATAACCATCTTCCTCAATATTACCAACAATGTGCATGGCCAATTGTAAGTCAATTCCCTCTTCAAAATTTGCATGAACTTGATCAACCAAAAAATCATAAAAACTTTGTTGATAAGCAATGGGCATTTCTTTTTGCTCTTCATCGCCATAATCATCCGTCATTTTAAAACTGGCGCTGCTGTCATCTCCACTTAAAAATTCTGATACATTAAAGTCATCATTGTCAAATGAGTCACCTGTATTGAAATCATCATTCAAAGAATCTTCATTGCTAAACTCGTCTTTCTTGGTCTCAGAGCCTGTAAAAGTTGTTGGGTCCATTTCGTCCTCTCCCTTCTCTAGCGCCGGATTATCCAATAATTCTTGTTCCACTCTTTCTTCAAAATCAGCTGTTGTCATTTGCAACAGTTTGATGAATTGAATCTGCTGTGGAGACAATTTCTGGAGGAGCTTTTGACTTAGGGATTGTTTGAGCATTGGGAAATTTTCTCTTTGATACTGAATTTATGTGCAAAGTAAACTAATTTTGCAATTTATTAAAAAGAAAACATTTAAAAATGTATATCAAAGAAATACCTCAGTTTGAAGGAAAAGAAGTTGTATTAAAAGGATGGGTTGCTAACCGCAGAGACAGTAAGGGTTTAGTATTTATAAACCTTCGCGATGGAAGTGGATTGTGTCAGTGTATTGCTGATGCTAATAAAATATCAGAAGAAGAATTTGAAAATGCTGGTAAATTAAGTCTTGAAAGCTCTGTTGAAATACATGGAACCGTGGTAAAAGACGAACGTCAAATTGGTGGTTTTGAAGTACAAGTTACCAAATTAGTGGTTATACAAATTGCCGAAGAATATCCAATAGCTAAAAAAGAACATGGCATTGAGTTCTTAATGGACAAACGCCACCTTTGGCTGAGAAGCCAACGCCAATGGGCCATACTTAGAATTAGAAATACCATTATTTACAGCATACACCAATTTTTCCAAAAAGAAGGTTTTGTTCAAATGGATGCGCCAATTTTTACCGGCAATGCTTGTGAAGGAACCACCAACCTTTTCGAAACAGATTTTTACGGCGATCCTGCATACTTAAGCCAAAGTGGACAGTTATACGGTGAAGCTATGGCAATGGCATTTGGTAAAATATATACCTTCGGTCCAACATTTAGAGCTGAAAAAAGCAAAACCCGCCGTCACTTATCTGAGTTCTGGATGATAGAACCTGAAGTTGCTTTTATGGATATCCATGAAAACATGGACTTAATTGAAAACTTCCTACAATATGTTATTAGAGCCGTTTTAGACAATTGTCAAAACGAACTGAAATTAATCGATAGAGATACAAGCATCCTTGAATCAAGCTTGAAGAAATTCCCTCGTTTAAGCTACGACGAAGCAGTTGCTATTATCAAAGGTGAAAAAGATGTCAATGGACAAAACAGTATTAAATCGCTTGAAGATGAATTGGCAAAAGTTGAAGCAGAAATTGCAGCTGCTATTGCCGAAATTGCTGATAGAGAAGCAAAATTAGCTGTTCCTGGCATGAAAAAAGGTGAAATCAATTTTAACCAAAACAAAATTGCTACCCTTAAAAATGATTTAAAGGATCTAGAAGAACAACAACGCAATATTCCACAATGGATACAAAGCGCTAAAAACTTTGAGTATGGCAACGACTTAGGTGGCAGCGACGAAACTGTAATTACCCGTTTGTTCGATGTGCCTGTAATGGTTTACGATTGGCCGCATGAAGTAAAGGCATTCTACCTAAAACGCAACCCGAACGATCAAAGATTTGCGAGAGGCGTTGATGTTTTGGCTCCAGAAGGTTATGGTGAAATAGTTGGCGGTGGTGAACGTGAAACAGACGAACAAAAATTGCGCGATAAGATTATCGAGCACGATTTGCCAATGGCAGAATTCGAATGGTACCTTGACTTAAGAAAATATGGAAGCGTTCCACATGCTGGTTTTGGATTAGGTCTAGAGCGCTTGGTTACTTGGTTGTGTAAACTAAAACACGTTCGTGAAAGTATTCCTTTCCCTAGAATGTATGGTAGATTATTGCCATAACACTTACAGTAAAATATACCAGCAATTTAGTTCTATTTTTCATCGCAGTTCAGCAATTAAACAATATTTTAATTGCTGTAAATATTTATGAAATTTTTTGTAATGCTCAAATTTTTTAGAGCCAACACAATAACTATAATAATTTGTTGAAAAATAAATTTAAACTAAGCTATTGATATTGATGCTGTTGAGTGATAGTAATATTTAGTATCGTTTAAGTTCGATTATTAAATAGTCTAAGTAAATTATACTAATGTCCTATCAATCAATTAATTAAAGCAAAATATTAATAAATTTTTAACTTTAAAATGCGAAGGAATTTCAATATTTTTGCGTCGCATGAAAAATTTTCGACTACAATTATTGCTACTGGGTTTACTAATATGCCTGAGCACTCAAGTATCATTCTCTCAAACACCAATTAAGAAAAACGATGGTAAAGTAGCTCAAGCTGCTGCTCCTATCACTCAAAAATACAGTCTATATTTTGATATTGGTAAGGATAAAATTAAACCTGAAGGCTATAAGACACTCGATTCTTTGGTTTCCTTACTGCAAACCAATCCGAATGTAAGACGTATTCAAGTAAACGGCTACGCTGATACCACTGGTGGTGCTGAAGCCAATTTGGAACTTTCAAACCGTCGTACCGATACTGTGTCTAATTACATCACAGGTAAAGGTCTGATGAAGTTTAAAGTAAAATTTGCCTCTGCTTTCTTTGGTGAAACGTCTACCGGGAAAGAAGCTGACTTAAGTGAAATGCGTCGTGTGGACGTTGTGCTTTACATGGCTCGCCCTGACAGAGATACCATTATTAAATCAGGTTGTGCCTCAGTGAAAATCAAAGCGAATACGTTTGAAAACTACAACAACGACGAATTGGTATTCAGTATCATTTATGTAGATGATGCTGAAGGCATGAAAAAGTACAACCTAAGCAATCTTGATAACGAAGGTAAAAAATTGATTAGTGCTGGTATGTTTAAGGTTACAGCTACTTTCAAAGGAAAACCTGTCAAAGGTATACTTCCAGTTGATATCGAGTTGCCAATGGCTAATCAATCTACTGATTACGACTTATACACTGGTGTAGAAGAGAAAAACAAACCTGTCACATGGAAACTGAGTGATAAAAAAATAGCTGATAACAGAAACTCTTTTTCTATTCCTGATAAACAATGCTATACCTCTTCTATCAGCAATATCAACTTGAATAATTGGTACAATGCCGACAAAAAATACAGTTGCGGTTACTGCAATGCAGATCCATTCGGAGGACTTGAAACCCCAGATAAAACAAATAATTTAGCCCGATTTGGAGATGACAAAACAATTGTTGTTTTGAACGAATCTTGTTTTAAAAAGATGGATGCTAGCAGCACTTACATGCAAGTAGTTGATGGTTTATATCCTAATGAATATTTGAACTTTTGCAACAGCTTTCTTTTACCAGGTGTAGGCAATGTGCCTCAAATTCCTAAATTTGACCGTGAAATCGTGAAGTTTATTGACTTTAACGTTTCTCAAAAGAATGATACCGCTGACATGATTATGGTTAAAAAGACCAAAGTATTAATCATGATTCCTAAAAGCAAATTCCCTGCCCACGAAGGCAAGCAATACGCTATACTTCCTGCGGAGACTAAAAAAGACAATTTCTTCGATTGGACCACAAAAATTGTGTTCAACGATGCTTGTCAAGGTTTGGCTAACTGTGACTACTGGATTTTTGAAGCACCATTTTCTGGCTTCTATTCTTTACTTGAACTAACCCCTCTTGAAAAAGGAAGTTCTAAAACATTGAATACAGAACCAGATAATGGAGACGTTGCCAGTACTAATAATTGTTTGAAAATTAAAAGCAAAAAATTTAACAATGTATTGGTGATTTATGGTGCCAAAGATGAAGACAAAACCACCACCGCTTCTTTTATCAAGAACAAAGGCAAACACAGTTTTAACCAATCTTTTATCAGTAAAAAAGAAAAGAAAGCTTATGCCAACCATGTTTTCATGGCCTATGTGGTTGTTAACGGAAAACGTTATGCTTGGATTGGAAAAGGAAGTGAACTAAAAACAAATTTCATCACCGGCAATTGGAAAACACCAAAATTGGTTTATGTTCCTGATGAACAATGGGAAGAGTTTGTTAAGAAAGCTTGCGAATAATTTTATAAAACAATATTTAAAAAAACCTTCCCAATCGGAAGGTTTTTTTTTATTTAAGAAATTACCCCACTGCCTAACAATTCATCCTCTAGATACCAAGCGGCAAACTGACCTGCTGCTATAGCTTTGGTGGGATTCTCAAACAAAATATAAATGCCTTCTTCTCTTTGATACAAGCGGCCATTGGCCAATGCTTGTCTGTATCGAATTCTCAAAAGAAAGTCCTTCTCAGTACCTATCTCTAATTTTAAATCTTCTCTTATCCAATGCACATCTGCTTGGGGAACAAACAATCCGTTTCTCAATAAACCAGGATGTTGATCGCCCATGCAAACATAAATGGTATTGGTAATGGTATCTGTTGCAATAACAAACATGCCTTCGGCTTTACCACCTACATTCAAACCTTTTCTTTGTCCTATGGTAAAATAATGTGCACCACTGTGCTCACCTACTTTTTTACCATCTGTTTCTTGGTATTTAATGGCGCGGGTAAATGCATGCAAGTCTTCGTCAACAACAGAATACCTAGGTGCCCCAATATTGCTATACAAACTTAATTTGGCTGCAATCTCTATGATATTCCCTGTTTTGGGTTTTAATTGCTGTTGCAAAAATTCAGGTAAACGAACTTTTCCAATAAAGCAAAGTCCTTGTGAATCTTTTTTTGTGGCGGTGGCCAATCCCATTTTCGCCGCAATCTCTCTTACCTCTGGTTTGGTCAAATGCCCAATTGGAAACAAGGCTTTTGATAATTGCTTTTGGGTTACTTGACACAAAAAATAACTTTGGTCTTTATTTCCATCTATACCAGCCAACAAACGGTATACTTTGCCCTCAGCTGTGTCAATTTCTTCTTTTCTACAATAATGCCCTGTGGCTACATAGTCTGCCCCAAGCTGAACCGCAGCATTTAAAAATACATCAAACTTAATCTCACGGTTGCACAACACGTCTGGATTGGGTGTTCGACCTGCCTCGTATTCGGCAAACATATAATCCACTATACGCTTTTTATATTCTTCGCTCAAGTCTATTGTTTGATAGGGAATACCCAAACTTTCAGCCACCATAATGGCATCATTGCTGTCGTCTATCCAAGGGCATTCATCGCTAATTGTAACAGAGGTATCATGCCAGTTTTTCATAAACATTCCAATAACTTCATGTCCTTGCTCTTGCAAAAGATATGCTGCTACTGATGAATCTACTCCACCGCTTAAACCTACTACAACCTTAGCCATGTTTGAAGCCGCAAAGATACAAATTTAAATTGTCTGCTCTTCATCTATTCCAATCTTGACATAAGTGGAATCTATAGAATTTCTCAATTCTATGTCAATTGCATTGCGTACAATTTACTAAATTTGCGCCATGCTATCATTCAATCCTTCAGAATTAACAATTCCAAAATTACACCAACTATTATTGGGAAGTGTTGGGCCTAGACCGATTTGTTTTGCAAGTACTGTCGATAAAGATGGCAACCGAAACCTAGCACCTTTTAGCTTCTTTAATGTGTTTAGTGCAAACCCTCCAATTTTAGTTTTTTCTCCAGCAAGAAGTGGAAGAACTGGTGAAAGTAAAGACACCTATAAAAATGTTAAAGAAGTGGCGGAAGTGGTCATCAACGTAGTAACCTACAATATGGTGCAACAAATGTCATTGGCAAGTTCTCCTTTCCCAAAGGGTGTAGACGAATTTGTTAAAACCGGCTTTACTCCAATTGAATCTGAGTTGGTTAAACCAGCCCGCGTTAAAGAAAGTCCAGTGCAACTCGAATGTGTAGTAGAAAACATAATTGAACTAGGTCAAGAAGGTGGAGCAGGTAACCTAATTATTTGCAAGGTCGTAAAAATGCACATACAAGAGGATGCCTTAAACGAACATGGTCAAATAGACCAAACCAAAATAGATTTGGTGGCCCGTATGGGTGGCGATTGGTACTGTAGAGCCAATGGTGAAGCGCTGTTCGAATTGGTAAAACCACTTAGCATTTGCGGTATTGGTGTTGATGCACTTCCGGAACATATTCGCTTAAGCCATATTCTAACAGGAAATGATTTGGGCAAACTTGGAAATGTAGAAGAAACTCCGAGCCATGAAACATCTACTGAAATTAAAGCCAAGTATGCCGGCAAAGATTCAATTCTAGTTGCAAAAGAATTGCTCAACAAAGAACTTGCAAAAGAAGCTTTGGCTTTGTTGTGGTAGATTTTTCAGATTCTTCTAATTTTTTAAATAAAAATCAAAGCTATTTCAAAAAACATTAACTGTATAAGCGAAACTTATACAAAATTCCATTTCTTATCCGTAGTTTTGTAGAATAATTCTAAATAAGAAATAAAATGAGTGATTTTGTAACCATATATGCCGAAGCTACCCCTAATCCGGATAGTATGAAATTTGTTGTTAGTAAAATGATTTTACCTAACGACAGCGTTGATTATAGAACCCGCGAAAAAGCTGAAGGTAACTCTCCCCTTGCTGTTGAAATTTTTGATACCTTCAAATTTGCAAATGGTGTGTTTATCATGAATAATTTTATTTCTATTACCAAATTGCCAGATGAACAATGGGTTGAGCATATTCCTGTAATCCGCGAATTCATTAAGAATTACATCGAAAACGATAAGGAAATCATTTCAAGCAATAAAAATTTGACCCCTGAAGAAGAAGGTGAAATTGAAATAAAAATTAAACGTCTATTAGATGACCATGTGAAACCAGCAGTTGAAATGGATGGTGGCGCAATTAGCTTCAAATCATTTAAAGATGGCGTGGTTACAGTGGTTATGAAAGGGAGCTGCAGTGGTTGTCCTTCTTCTACTTTTACCCTAAAAGCTGGTATAGAAAACCTACTTAAACGTATGGTTCCACAAGTAGAAACTGTTGAAGCTGAGGCTGAATAGTCATTTTAAGTATTTTTATACTACTTATTTATTTGATAAATAAATTTTTTGGTCAAAAATTGCTCTTGGCATGCTTTTTGATTGTTTTTGCAGAATTACATTCACAAATATGCAAAAATCAAATTTACTATTTGCCTTAATTTTAGGTTTATCAATTACATTCATTGCTTGTTCTAAAGAGGACATTAGCAGCAACACAAACACAACTGTTACTTTACCTGCAGGTGTTCAAGACACAGTAACTTCATTTATGGTGTTCTTCACCAATACTACCGATTCATCTGCTGAAGTTGCAAGTTATGACGATCCAGATGGCCCAGGTCCAAAATCACCTAATGTTGGTGGTGTTACTCTGAACAAAAATGCGACTTATAAAATTACTTTCTTTATAGAAGACGCAACCAACGCATCTCAAATTGCATACTTGCACACCAAAATAAAGAACAATGGCAAAGATTATAAAATTTGCACCAGCAACCCATTGGGTATGTCTATTACAGCCAAAGATTCTGATGGAACTTTCCCTATCGGATTGGTTAACGACCTAGTTACAACCAGCACCCTAGGTAGCGACAACATGAATTTTACGGTTAAATACCAAAAAAGTGTAAAGAATGGACAATGCTCTCCTGGTGTAGTATATTTCAGTTGCAACATTCCAATTAGCGTTCAATAATATTCATTTCGAATTTTCTAATTTATATTTCAGCACGTTTGATTTGCTGATATTTGTTTAGTTTTGCATTATGTTTGAAAATAGTGCTAGAACTGAATTAAGTGAACTTGGAGAATTTGCGCTGATAGACCATCTATCAAAAAACGTTAAGATTTTTAATTCCAATACCATTAAAGGTATTGGAGATGACGCAGCTGTTATTGACAATGGCCATTCTTACAATCTACTTAGCACAGACATGATGGTAGAGGGTTCCCATTTCGATTTAACCTATACACCACTCAAACATCTCGGTTACAAAGCCGTTGTAAGCAACATCAGCGACATTGCTGCCATGAACGGAAAAGCGACCCACATCGTGGTGAGTTTGGCCATGAGCAACCGTTTCTCTCTTGAAGCAATTGAAGATTTATATGTGGGAATTTTAGCTGCTTGCAACTTGTATAAAGTTGATTTAATAGGCGGCGACACTGCCTCTAGCTCTAAAGGTTTAATTATAAACATCGCCTGCTATGGTGAAGTTGCAAAAGAAAAAGTAACCTACCGCTCAGGTTGTAAAGAAGGCGACTTATTGGTCGTAACTGGCGACCTAGGTTCGGCATATTTAGGTTTGCATATTTTAGAAAGAGAAAAGCGAATTTTCCTTGAAAAACCTGACTTTAGACCTGATTTAGAAGGCAATGATTACATCATTCAACGCCAATTAAAACCTGAAGCCAGGGTCGATATTGTAGACATTTTAAATGGATTAAACATCGTTCCAAGTTCTATGATAGACATTAGCGATGGTTTGTCAAGCGAAATTCAACATTTAGCCAAACAAAGCAATGTAGGGTTTACAATATATGAAGACAAATTACCTATAGATCCAATTGCTTATCAAAGAGCCATTGATTTAGGTATAGACCCAACCGTCGCCGCCCTTAATGGTGGTGAAGATTACGAATTGCTATTCACAGTTTCACAAGACCATTACGAAGTGCTTAAAAAAGAACTGGATTTAAGCATTATCGGTCACGCAGTAGCCGAACACGAAGGTTTGCATTTAATCAGCAAATCAAACAACAAACATAAATTAACCGCTCAAGGATGGAATAACTTTTCGTAAGATCTGAGCCCCTAATTAAACCCAATAAAATAAAACCATGTCGGTAACCCCAAATAGACCAGCAAAACGCGTAACAGTCCATACGCTTATAGAGATGAAACAAAGAAGCGAAAAGATAAGCATGCTTACTGCTTATGATTTTTCTCTTGCAAAAATAATTGATGATGCAGGCATAGATGTCATTCTAGTTGGCGACAGTGCTAGCAATGTTATGGCTGGTCATGAGACAACACTTCCAATTACTTTAGACCAAATGATTTACCATGCTTCCTCAGTAATTAGAGCGGTAAAAAGAGCACTGGTGGTAGTCGATCTTCCATTTGGTTCATATCAAGGAAATAGCAAAGAAGCCTTAAATAGCAGCATTCGTATTATGAAAGAAAGCGGTGCGCATGCCATCAAATTAGAAGGTGGTGAAGAAGTTTGTGAATCTGTAAAAAGAATCATTAGTGCTGGTGTACCTGTTATGGGGCATTTAGGTTTAACACCTCAAAGCATTTATAAATTCGGAACCTATGCGGTTCGTGCAGTTGACAAAGATGAAGCAGATAAATTAATAAAAGATGCACAGTTGCTTCAAGATGCTGGTTGTTTTGCTTTGGTACTTGAAAAAATTCCGGCTGAATTGGCTGAAAAAGTTGCGTCAATGCTTACTATTCCAGTAATTGGAATTGGCGCTGGCGCTGGTGTTGATGGTCAAGTTTTGGTACTCCACGATATGCTTGGAATCAATAAAGACTTTTCTCCTCGATTTATGCGTAGATACTTAAATCTATATGAAAATATAAAAACGAGTGTTGAATCGTATATCACTGATGTGAAAGCAAGTGAATTTCCGAACGAAAACGAACAATACTAAGTCGATACTTGCAGACCATAGAAATCAATACTGCCCAAAATGTAAAAATTGATTATGAATTGGCCGGCATAAGGCACAGAGTATTTGCATTTCTAATCGACTTTCTTTTAATGTGTGCACTACTTATTTTAGTGGTGGCTTTATTTGATTTAGTTTTTATAAATATCAATCAACTAGTTATCGAGTTATTGGCTTTTCTCATACTTAGCTTCTATTCCATATTCAATGAAATAATATTTAAAGGCCAAAGTTTAGGCAAAAAGGCGCTTGGTATTAAAATCATAAAAACAAATGGCGCCGAACTTGAATTTTATGACATTTTTTGCCGTTGGTCAACCCGTCTAATAGACATTTACTTATCCTTAGGTGGAGTCGCATTTTTCCTTATTGCCAGCAATAAAAATGGTCAAAGAATTGGAGATATAATTGCTGGCACCTGCGTTATAAAAACAATAAACACCTACAAATTTAGCTTAAATGATATTGAAAAGCTTAATCAACGTTTCATCGAAAATAACAATCTTAATTACCCTCTTGTAAAAAGACTGACTGAGCAAGATGTTTTGCTCATAAAAAAGCTGGTCCATAGACTCAAACAGTTCAATAATAAAGCTCATGAAGAGGCTTTGGAAAAAATGCTCAAGAAACTTGCTACTACATTAGAAATTTCGGAAATCCCAGATGATAAAGAAAAATTCCTAAATCAAGTTATCTCTGAATATATTATTCAAACCCGCTAAAATTCTATAGTTTTAATTACTTTTGTGCGGTGAAATTTGAACCCAAAACCATCATTACCCTCCTATTCCTTGGTTTCGTTTGGGGAAGCGCTTTTATGTTAATGAAAAAAGGACTAATGTCTTTTGAACCCATGCAATTGGCTTCCTTAAGATTGGTTTTTGCAGGTTCAGTTGCAGTTTTTTTCTTTGTTAAATCCTACAGACAATTAAGTTCTAAAGACTGGTTGTACCTATCAATATCTGGAACAATTGGCAACTTTATACCTGCCTATTTATTCGCTAGTGCTGGAGCAGACATTCCAAGTTCCTTGTCTGGTGCGTTAAATGCAATGACACCATTTTTTGCCCTAATTTTTGGTGTCATTTTGTTTTCACAACTCTTTAAAGTCAAACAATTTCTTGGTATCCTAATAGGCTTAGTTGGAGCGCTAATTTTAATACTATCTAAAAGCAGCACAGGAATTAGTTTCCAAACAAGTTACATTTTACCTTGTTCAAAAGTGATCTTGGCTGCTTTGCTATACGGCATAAATGTTAACATTATAAAAAGCAAATTAAGCCATTTATCTCCGATTGTAAACAGCATGGTTCCGCTTACATTAATTGCCATCCCTGCATTGTGTATTGGCATTTATCATGGTGCGTTTCATACAGCCATGCAAGCTTCGGCATTGCCTGCATTGGGATTTATTTTTTTACTTGGAGTTATTGGTTCGGCTGCATCACTTATCGTATTCAATCAACTCGTCCAAAAAACCACCGCCCTGTTTGCTGCCTCTGTAACCTATCTAATTCCAGTATTTGCTTATATGTGGGGTATAATTGATGGAGAACCTATAGGTGTATTTCAGCTCGGAGGCATGATGCTCATCTTAGTTGGTATCACATTGACAAAAAAATGAACCTGCCAATAGAATTTATTGAACGAATGATTGGCCAAATTGGTCAAGAAGAATTTAATTCATTTGAAAAAGCATTAGCGCTTGAATCCCCTGTTTCTATTCGAGTAAATACCAAAAAATTTGACCCTTTACTGAATTTCGAAAGAGTGGCTTGGTGCCAAACCGGTTATTACCTAAGCCATAGGCCAAATTTCGCCTCAGATCCACTTTGGCATGCCGGGGCATACTATGTTCAAGAAGCCAGCAGCATGATGCTTGAGAAGGCCTTTTTGAAAGCGAAAGAGTTAAATCCAGAGCCATTAAAAATCCTTGACTTATGCGCTGCACCTGGGGGAAAATCTACCCACATTGCTTCATTATGTAACCATGAAGATGTATTGGTTTGCAACGAAGTCATTAAATCGAGAGTTCCAATTTTAGCCGAAAATATAAGAAAACAAGGTTTTTCAAATGTTGTTATCACGAATGCCGATAGCAGTGATTTTGAAAAACTAGGAGGTGTATTTGACCTCGTTGTTGTTGATGCACCTTGCAGTGGTGAAGGATTGTTTAGAAAAGATCCTCAGTCTATAAATGAATGGAGTAAAGATAATATTCAAACATGCGAACTTAGACAAAAGAGAATATTAGATTCTATTAGCAAATGCTTAAAACCAAATGGTATCATTATTTACAGCACTTGCACCTACAATCCTGGAGAAAACAACAAACAAATTGAATCGTTAATTGAGCTGGGATTTGAACCGGTTAATTTTGATATTAACGGTAATTCAAGTCACACTTTTCAATGCATGCCTCATGTTAGAAAGGGTGAAGGGTTTTTCATCTCCATGCTGCAGAATAAATCTCTTGAAAACCCTATAAGAATAAATAAACCTTCCAAACTTCTTAAAGCCTTAAAGAAACAAGACGATTGGATGCAAGGAATACCTGAAGAAATTGAAATTTATGGATTTGAAAACAAAGTATTAGGCGGATATCCTAATACCTTCGACTTTTTCAATGAAGCCCTATCTGGAATTTACTGTTTTTCGATAGGCACTGAAATTGGTGAGCTTAAAGAAAAAAGATTTGTCCCCAGTGAATATTTACCATTTGCTCAATTCTTAATTAATGATGGGTTTCCTATGGTGGAACTCGATCAAAGCAATGCTTTAAAATATTTAGCCAAAAATCCAGTGATGCACCAAAGCAACGAAAGGGGCTATGTACTTCTTACATTTAAGTCAATACCAATTGGTTTTGGAAAATTTGCAGGTAACAGAATAAATAACTTGTTTCCAGCAGAATGGAAATTGCGCATTATGCCTGCTGAAGATAAATGGTTTTCTATTTCTAGCTAAAGTCCTAATTGTTTCTATTTTCACATTTAACTCAAATGTGTTATTGTATCATTACGTACAAATCCAATATATTTGCTCATTAAAATTTATGAAACAATACGTATTTATTGCCGTTTTTTTCTTGGTAAGCATCCTAAATGCTCAAGAAAAGATATACATTTTAAATTGCTTACAAGCAGGGGCAGTGCCTCAAACAATTAATCAAAGGGGCAAAAATTTAAATTCATCAGGATTAACATTTAACTACATTAATTTTAAAGAACCTAGTTTTTTTAGAATGGACGCAACTTGGTTGGCAAGATATCTTTTAAGTGGTGAAAAGGACACAAACAATTTTAATGACACCAATAAAGTCTTGGGAATGGACTTACCGGTCTTTACAGCTACCTATGGCAGAAACATTATTAAAGGTGACAAATTTAGTTTAGGCCTAGGAATAAACTTAGATTCCCGCACTTTTTATAGTTCTCCAATGCAGAAGGCTAAGAATATTATCGATGCTGCAAGTTTAGGTTTGGTTGTAGGTATTAAAATCAAATTAACAGATTGGCTAACCTATACAACTCTCGGTGGTTATGACTACATGATAGTAGATGCCAATTTTTCAAATAAAAACTCTACAGGCACTCAGATTTACCTTCAAAATAATTTCTCCTTTTTATTAAAAGGAAAAATTGGCATTAACCTCCAGCCCGACTTTAGCTTCAAACAATTTGACAAAGCAGGCATATTAGGTGGTCAGCTTTTTACGAAGAACATAAAAATAGGTTTGGCAATTGCCATTGATTAAACACGGCGTGTTTAACAGAGAAAAAAATTATTGATTACTTTCCAGTTGGAACTGGGGTAGACTTCTGCGCTGGAGCATCCATCAATTCCTTCATTTTAGGATCTGAAGTTACTTCGCCACCTTTTGATGAAGTTTGTCCATTGTATGAACTCGCTGCAAGGGATACAAAAAGTATTAAAGCAGCAAAAATCCAGGTTAATTTTTCAACACCTTCGGATGTTCTTTGAACACCAAAAATTTGATTGCTTGAAGAAAAGTTAGCTGCTAATCCACCACCTTTAGGGTTTTGAATTAAAACTATAACGATCATTAGGGCCGCCGCTATGATTCCGATAATTAATATGATACTTAACATAGTTATTTCCTTTCTTTTTTGATTTTATCGATAAGGTCTGCAAAGAACGATTGTTTTGATGGATTTTGCAAACTTAATTTTTCGT
>JBIKPR010000131.1:0-2738 GCA_044357345.1 Bacteroidia bacterium | reverse complement strand
GAAAGTTCGGTGGTAAAACCAGAAGCTAAGTTTATAAAACCAGGCAAGAAGAGAAAGAAAACAACGTACAAAAAACTTTGTAAAACCGCGGGCATAGTGAATGTAGAAAATGCATTGAAAGCAGCAGCGAGTTTTAAGTAAATTATTTTTTCTTGGTAAATATCAAAGCGCAGATTTATTCCTTAAGTTTGCATTACCATGGCGCGTTTAAAAAAGAATTCCCTTCCTAAAAGCAAAAAGAGGCTATCGGCCAAATCGCACCTGCCCTCAGAAAGCATGGTGTATGTAGGGGAAGAACGCTCAGAGAAAATGGTGGTCAAAATAATTGACTACGATGGCAGTAAAATTGATGAACTAGAAGTTGTCGATTTCAAAACTTGCCTTGAATACTCCGAAAAAGACAGCATTACTTGGATATCAGTTACAGGCATACATGAGGCTAATAAAGTGGAAGAAATATGCAATCTGTTTGAAGTTCACCCGCTGGTGCAAGAGGATATTTTAAACACCCAACAAAGAACTAAGATTGAGGAGTTCGACCATTACCTGTTCGTTACCTTTAAAAACATCTTTTATTCTGATGCCAATAAATGTTTTGAGACAGAACAAATCAGCATCATTCTTGGTAAGAATTATTTGATTTCCTTTCAAGAAACAGACAGTTTGTTGTTCAATGAAATTATCAGACGTCTGCATACCGCCAAGGGCAGCATAAGAACCAAAAAAGCAGATTACTTGCTTTATAAAATCATGGATACTGCCGTTGATCAATACTTTGTCTTGATTGATAAGATTGGCGACTTGGTTGAAGACATAGAGGAAGAAACCATGTATCATCCCGACAACCAAACCTCATTCAAAATACAAGGCATTAAAAAAGAATTAATGATCTTGAGCAAACACATCTTGCCCATGCGTGAGGCTTTGAACAAGCTCGACTCCGGCAACTCTGAATTAATTGAAGAAAAAAGCATTAATTATTTCAGAGATGTATACGACCATACCTACCAAGCCTACGACACCATTGAAAACCACAAAAGCTTATTGAATGATTTGATGAACATCTATTTCACCACCATGAGCAACCGTTTAAATATGGTGATGAAAGTCTTAACCATTATAAGCACCATCTTTATGCCTTTGAGTTTTTTAACCGGTGTATTTGGTATGAACTTTAAGTATTTTCCGGCCTTAAACAATCCCAATGGATACTATTATTTCTGGGGATTAACCATACTAGTGGTCATAGGCATGATGATTTATTTTAAACGCAAAAAGTGGTTTTAACTACTCTTCTTCACGTCCAATCATACTGCCATTTTCTGGCAATGTTTCAGGTTCTTTAGAATCTTCTTTTACCGGCATATTTTCCAAATCTGGTTGACCGGCATTTACCCACGCGGTGTACCACAAACTACCCAAAAGAATAATAGACGCACGCATACGGTTCTCTACCATATTACCAAGCGCCAAATGGTAAGCGGTGCAAAATGGTTTTGAGTAAGTTCTTACCGTTGTTGTTCCTCTTACTTCCCAAGTATATTTTTGTTCATCAGGAAATAAAAGAGAAACCCGTTTTTCTGTTTTCAAAACACTATCAACCAAACTGAAGCTTTGCTCGAAGGCTTTCCAAGCGCTTATACCTGGTGTTTCATTGTATAAAGCTAGTCCAGTAAACAAATAGTAATTATCAAAATACAATTCAGGCAAACGGCTTTCCCAAAGGGCATGTATGCCTTTCTGATTGGTCTTTTGACCATTGTAATTGGATGTTGAATGCAAGGGCACATGCAAGTCGCCAACATAATGACCCAAATCTGCGCTCAACTTTAAAATTTTCGCTACATCTTTGACTTTAAAGGCTTCAGTTAAACGGTATAAAACAGTTTGAACATGCCATGGAACAATGCCATGGGCCAATAAACTGTCTTCCGTATACTTCCCACAGGCATCTTTGTACAAATGGGGCAAGGTGTCAAATGGCGCTTTTGCTTCGTAATGGTCGCCATCCAAATAATGGCGACAAGCTTCCTCGGCCACTACATATCTTCGGTTGTCTGGATCGGTAGCATGTACACGTATATAATCGACATTGGCCTTGTAGAAACCGAACAAGGGTTTTGGCAAGGTGTAAACGGCTATTTCATTTATTTTTTGATGCCCAAAAAATCCCCAAGCAAAAACTTGCCCGCAAGACAGGAGATATAACATCAAAAAACCTAGTCTCATAGTTTTAAGAAACGCTCAACCGCAATGGGCAAGCCTTTATGTTCCAATTGGTGAATTTTCTCCTCTACAGATTCTAAGTTGTCGTTGTCATGAATTTGAAAACGGTCTTGGTAAATGACCTCGCCTTTATCAAACTCCGCATCCACAAGATGAACCGTAATACCAGTTTCGTGCTCTCCCGCTGCCAATACAGCTTCGTGTACATGGTGTCCATACATTCCTTTGCCCCCAAACTTAGGCAGTAAGGAAGGATGCAAATTGATGATCAAACCATCAAAAGCTTGTATGAAATTTTCAGGCACCAACCATAGAAACCCCGCCAAAACGATGAGGTCTGGTCTATACGATTTTACCATATCTATCACATTATTGCTTTGGTAAAAATCGTGGCGCTTAAAACATAGAAGGTCAACATGGTTGTCTATTGCCTTTTGAACAACGCCTGCTTCTTTTTTATTGGAAAACACCGCAACAACTTTGGCAGAATCTCCCTGATTAAAATACTGAAT
>JBIKPR010000003.1:0-90454 GCA_044357345.1 Bacteroidia bacterium | reverse complement strand
CGAATCATCATTTAACAACTGAGATACAACTGGAACTGATTTAGAAGCATCCAATACATGAATAGTTGAACCACTGTATTGCGGAGCTACTTTAACAGCTGCATGTATTCTGCTTGTAGTGGCCCCCCCAATTAATAATGGTATTTTGAATCCTTTTTTCTCCATTTGTTGAGCCACGTATACCATTTCATCTAAGCTTGGGGTTATTAGACCGCTTAACCCAATAACATCCGCATTAATTTCTTTGGCTTTTTCTAATATCTTTTCACAAGAAACCATAACACCCATGTCATAAATTTCGTAATTATTACAAGCCAATACAACACCGACAATATTCTTTCCTATATCATGAACGTCGCCTTTAACTGTTGCGAGCAAAATCTTTCCAGGCCCTTTATTTGCTTCTTCTAAATTTGTGCCTTCTAAAATGTTTTTATCTTTTTCAGCCTGAAGAAATGGCTCTAAATAGGCAACGGCCTTCTTCATAACCCGAGCGCTTTTTACCACCTGAGGTAAAAACATTTTACCACTGCCAAACAAATCACCAACTACATTCATTCCTGCCATTAATGGCCCTTCTATAACATGCAATGGTCTATCAAATAAATGCCTTGCCTCTTCGGTATCTATATCAATAAAATCAGTAATTCCGTGTATCAAAGCATGCTTTAATCTCTCTTCAACAGCAGTTTTACGCCAAGCATCATCTACTATTTTTTCTTTTCCTTTTGCCTTAAAAGTTTCCGCAAATTCAAGCAATCTATCTGTAGAATCGTTTCTTCTATTGAGCAAAACATCTTCTACCCTATCTAATAATTCTTTTGGTATTTCATCATATACCATAAGCATACCTGCATTTACAATACCCATATCCATTCCAGCTTGTATGGCGTGGTATAGAAACGCAGAGTGCATAGCTTCTCTTACTGCATCATTTCCTCTAAATGAAAAAGAAATATTGCTTACTCCTCCACTTACTTTTGCATATGGCAAATTTTGTTTTATCCATTTTGTGGCATTAATAAAATCAACCGCATAATTGTTGTGCTCTTCTATACCTGTTGCAACCGTTAATATGTTTGGATCAAAAATGATGTCTTGAGCGGGAAATTTAACTTTATGAACTAAAATCTCATAGGCTCTCTTGCAAATTTCTATTCTTCTTTGGAATGAATCGGCTTGACCAAGCTCGTCAAACGCCATAACAACTGTTGCGGCACCGTAGCGTTTTAAAAGCTTTGCTTGTCTGATAAATTCTTCTTCACCACCTTTTAAGCTTATCGAATTAACGATACCTTTTCCTTGAATACATTGCAAACCAGCCTCAATAATTTCCCATTTTGATGAATCGATCATAACTGGGACTCTTGATATATCTGGTTCAGCAGCGATTAAATTCAAAAACCTTACCATTGCAGCTTTACCATCCAACATGCCTTCATCCATGTTGATGTCAATGACTTGTGCACCATTTTCTACTTGCTGTCTAGCAACAGATAAAGCTTCGTCAAACTTGTCATCTAAAATTAACTTGGCGAATTTTCTGCTACCAGTTACATTGGTTCTTTCACCAATATTAATAAAATTAGTTTCATTGGTTTGGGTTAGTGGCTCAAGTCCACTTAATCTCAAATAAGGGTATATCGTTCTGCTCATTTTAATAAATGCAAGTACAAGAGAGCAGGACTTGAAATCGATAAACGATAAGATCCGCTATTATCTTTCCTCTAATTTGAGGCAGGATGTAGCACCTTTAATTCGCATTAACGAATTGGGTTGCCAAGACTTCACAGGACCGATTCCCTCCGTCTTTTCTTGATAATTGCAGGGCAAAGATATAACAGTTTAATCAAATTTTACAATTCTATCACCATCTTCTTAAATCATTTACTGAAAAGGTCCATTCTGGTGTTCTTATGTCGCCAATCAAAGGCAAAATGTACCAAACAGAGTTGTTGCTAGGATTCAACAAAATTTGAGTTTCTTGAGCAGGCATATAGCTTTGAGCTAACATAAAACATTTACCCCCATTTATATCATAACACATATCAACAACTATGACCGCATGGCCATAAGGATTGCCTTTTTTCACTAGAACATCCCCAATTTGCATTTCAGAAATCTCAATTTTTTTTAGTTGATTGAATAAGGAACCCGTATTGGCATATGAAAATATATAATCCATATAATTTAAAAACCTTGAATAAGAGCGATCTGTAGGGGAAAATTCTAAGTAAGTATGGTACTTCCCATCACCATTAAATAAAAAACTGATCTGAGTATATTTCTTTTGATTGAATAGGTACTCTGCTCTTAATCTCATTACCGCATCTGCGCATTGCTGTAGGTCTTTATTGGATATATCCATATTAACGACCGAAGAGTATACGTTATTATTGCTCTTTTCTGTGCCATCATAATACCGAACTGCTTCACCAAATTTCTTTAAAGGCAGATGCTGCAAATAAAAGGCAAATGAGCTTGTGTCTGCACTCCTGCGCGAAAAAGAGTCCGGTGGAGAGTACCTTTCAAGAATATTACTCTTATTGCTGTCAATTGAATTGGAATAGGTAATAAATTCGTTTGTTTCAGAACAAACTCTATTTGACTGTACTTCAAAATTACAGCAAATAAAAATGCATAAGACAAGAAAAAGTTTCATCTTTTAAAAACGCAATAAATTCAAAATTATTAGGCCACATCCTTTCATAAATAAAAAGGCAGGTTTAATTTCCATTGTCAAAACAAAAATCTACCTTTGCATGTTACTCAAAAAACGTGGCTAAATATCCAAATATAATCATCCGAGGCGCTCGGGTACATAATTTAAAAAACATTCAAGTTGAAATACCATCGGGCAGTTTCACGGTTGTTACAGGTGTATCTGGAAGTGGCAAAAGCAGCCTTGTTTTTGATACCCTTTTTGCAGAAGGCCAAAGAAGATATGTAGAGAGTTTAAGCAGTTATGCAAGGCAATTTCTAGGTCGGATGAATAAACCTGAAGTTGATTTTATTGAAGGATTGGCCCCAGCAATTGCAATAGAACAAAAAGTAAATACTAGAAATCCAAGAAGCACGGTCTCAACAAGCACTGAGATTTATGATTATCTAAAACTACTATTTTCAAGAATTGGAAGAACTATATCACCAATAAGTGGCAAAGAAGTAAGGCGCCATACAACCGATGATGTTGTAAATTTCATTAAATCTCTTGATGAAGGTCAGAGTATTTTAATATTAAGCGAAATAAGCATTAAAAAGGGGAAAGAAAAAGAGATAATTAACACCTATATACAGCAAGGTTTTGTTAGGATTCTGACTGATAGTGGAATATTAAAAATTGCAGAAATTGATCCAAAAACCGATTTAAAATCCAAGAAGAATTATTTAGTAATTGACCGCTTAATCATACAAAAGGATGATGAAGATTTGCAAAATCGAGCTGCTGATTCTGTTGAAAGTGCATTTTGGGAAGGATTGGGAACTTGTTATATAAAAGTTGAAGACAGCTTACATGATTTTTCGAATAAGTTCGAAGCCGATGGAATCAATTTTGAAATACCCAGTAAAGACTTCTTAAGCTTTAACAATCCCCTCGGTGCATGTAAAACATGCGAAGGATACGGACAAGTAATTGGAATCGATGAGGACTTGGTGATACCTGATAAAACATTAAGTGTGTACGAAGGTTGTATTCAACCCTGGAAAGGTGAAACCATGAGTGAATGGAAAGAAGATTTTGTAAGATTGGCCTTAGAGTTTGATTTTCCAGTTCATAGAAGTTACCATGATTTAAACGAGAAAGAAAAAGATTTGCTTTGGCAAGGAAACAAAAAAATTCCTGGGTTGGTTACCTTTTTCAAATCATTAGAAGAAAAATCATACAAGATTCAATACAGAGTGATGTTGAGCAGATACAGAGGCAAAACTACTTGTCCTGATTGCCGCGGAACTAGGCTTAGAAAGGATGCCTCTTATGTAAAGCTAATTGCTGAAAACTTTAACAAAAATCTTCCTAAGTTACTAAGCATTCAAGAAGTGCTGCTCATGTCTGTTGATCAAGCTAGTTATTATTTCAATGCAGTAAAATTGAATGAAAACGATATGCATATCGGAGGCCGAATATTTATTGAAATCCAAAATAGATTGAATTTCTTAAAAGATGTAGGTTTGGGTTATTTGGGATTAAATAGACTGAGCAACAGCTTAAGTGGAGGAGAATCACAAAGGATAAATTTAGCCACTTCTTTAGGCAGTAGCTTAACCGGCAGTATGTATATTTTGGATGAGCCAAGTATTGGTCTACACCCTAGAGACACTTTGAAATTAATTGAGGTTTTAAAAAGTCTTCAGAAAATTGGCAACACGGTTATCGTGGTTGAACACGAGGAAGAAATGATGAAGGCTGCTGATCGGTTGATTGACATAGGACCTGAAGCAGGCACATTTGGCGGTGAACTAATATTTAGTGGTGTTTTTAATGAAATACTTGAAAGCGAAAGAAGTTTGACTGGCAAATATTTAAGTGGGCGTTTGGGAATCGATACACCCAAAACGAGAAGGACTTGGAAAAACAGTATTGAAATAGTTGGCGCGAGAGAAAATAATCTTAAGAATATTGGTGTTAAAATTCCATTACAAGTTATGTCTTGTGTTACAGGAGTGAGTGGAAGTGGAAAGACAACTTTAATTAAAAATATTTTTTACCCAGGTTTAAACAAAGCAATTGGCAATTACACTGGCACTAAAACTGGGCGACATGAAAAAATAATAGGTGATATTAATCTGGTGAAGCAAGTTGAAATGGTTGATCAAAATCCTATTGGTAAATCGAGCAGAAGCAACCCAATCACATACATTAAAGCCTACGACAGCATTAGAGAGCTTTATTCAGAATTGCCTGCTGCAAAAGCGAAAAAATTAAAACCTTCACATTTCTCATTTAATGTTGATGGCGGTAGATGCGAACAATGTAAAGGGGAAGGGGAGGTAACTATAGAAATGCAATTCATGGCAGATTTAATTTTGCCATGTGAGTTTTGCAAGGGCAAAAGATTTAAAGAAGAGATTCTAGAGGTTAGTTACAATGGAAAAAACATTGCCGATATTCTTGAGTTGACTGTTGATCAATCGATGGAGTTTTTTAGTGATAAACCAAGTATAGCTGCCAAAATTGCGCCTTTACAGAGTGTTGGTTTAGGCTATGTGGCTCTTGGGCAATCGAGCAACACACTAAGTGGTGGAGAAGCGCAAAGAATAAAGCTAGCAACCTTTCTAGGAAAAGGAAATACCAAAGAAAGTCATACTGTTTTTATATTTGATGAACCAACCACAGGCTTACACTTTCATGATATTCACAAATTACTGTTCTGTTTTAATGCCCTTATAGAAAAAGGCCATACTGTGATTATTATAGAACATAATGTAGATGTGATTAAATGTGCCGATTGGTTAATTGACCTAGGTCCAGAAGGCGGCGATAAAGGAGGGAGCTTGGTTTTTGAAGGTGTACCAGAAGACATAATTAATAAGAAGGATAGCTATACTGGGCAATTTTTAATCGATAAATTAAGCCGAAAATAGATCTAGGCAATTACAAGCTTCTTATTTGAAATATCTTTAGAAAATACTTAAAATAAATCAATATTTTATTGCTATAAATGCCATGAGATTTAAGGATTTTTAAATTTTCATTGTTCATTCTAACTTTACTCTTCCATCCTGAAGAACTTAGTCCTCCATCAAGCATAAAAACACTAACATATTCTATATATTTCACTTTTAGTTTATTGACTAAAATGGCCCTCAAAAGCCAATCAAAATCACCACTAATTTTATACTGAGTACGGTAGTATCCTACATTTTCAAAAGCATGTTTGGTAATAAAAAATCCTGGATGTGGGGGTTGAATTCCAATTTTAAATTGCCAACTCTTAAAACTATTTGCCCTATAAATTCTGTAAGGATTAATAAAATTATCTGACTTAAATATTTCTACTGAACTTGATAAAGCATCTATAGATTTATCAAGTTCAAAATGCGAAACTATTGTAGATATAACATTAGAATTTGAATAAATATCATCCGAATGTAAAAGCCCAATTACATCACCTGTGCAGATACTTATTCCTTTATTAATAGCATCGTAAAGTCCATCATCTTTTTCGCTAAGTAGTTTAAATTCATTATTGGCAAACGCATTCAAAATCGAAACTGTATTATCGGTAGATGCACCATCAATAATTATATATTCGATGTTTTTATAGTCCTGTTCCAATACAGACTTTACAGTCTTTAATATTGTCTTCTCTGCATTATAGCAGATAGTTATGATTGAAACTTTCAAATTATTCAACAATTCTTTCTTTTATTAATTGAGCAGGATTTCCTCTGTAAATACTGTAAGCCTGTAAATCTTTACTTGCTACACTATTTACACTCAGAACACTGTGAGAATGACAAACTACTTTGGGTCCCACTATGCTTTTTGCGCCAATCCAGACCCCATCTTCAAGAATAATTGTTCCAGTAATTAAATCAAATGTAGGTTTAGAAAAGTTATGATTGCCACACAAAAGCATGGCGCCTTGTGAAACACAAACATTGTTTCCTATTTGAACAGTAACAAGATTATCTATCCAAACTTCTTCACCTATCCATACATTATTTCCAACGATTAGGTTCCAAGGGTATTTGATATTAACATTGGGTTTAATAAGCACATTTATTCCTATCTCAGCCCCAAAAAATTTCAATAAAAGCACCTTTAATCCATAGAAATGAAAAAATGATTTAAAAAAAACCGCATTTACTATATGCCAACAAGCTCTTTTAAACCTCCCTGCCCCGGGGTTAAAATAATCATTGTTATAGGTGTTTAGTTGTACTGTATTTTTCATTTATTGGAACAAATCTAATCAAGAAAACAAATCTAAATAAATTTGCCTGAAATTATTCGCAGAATTATAATCAAATGCAACCTTATTGGCCGCTATACGCCATTGTTCGAAATCTGCCTTATTCATTGTCATAAATCTATTTACAGCATCTTTAAGAGCTGTGGCATCTTTCGGATCTATTTCTATTCCGGCAAGTTTATTCTCCATATTTTTCCATGGTGTATTATTGCCAATAATAACTGGAACCCCAGCAACTAGACTTTCATAAATGGCATGGCCGAAATTCTCTCCTAGACTTGGCAATGCCATTACATCTATTTCTGGCAATAAATTTTGAATATCTTTGTGCGACATTTCAGCGTGGTATTCATAATTTATATGAGTAGGGAGAGCACTTAGCTGCTCTTTAAAACTATTTAAATATGATTCATTGTTAGAATCTCCACAGAAAATTACCCTTAATGGATTTTGAATTTTTTTCAGGGCTTCGATAAGTATTAATGGGTTTTTTTCAGGTGCAATTCTTCCAATAAAAGCCAAGGTGAACAATTTACTATCTCTTTCAACACTTGGCTTTAGGTCTTCATAAACCATTGGAATATTAGGGGCAATTACTGGCCTTACCTTTCCAAGAGATTTCTTTATTTCTTCAATTTCTTCTGCATTAGTGGCCAGCATAACTGGTTTCTGATACAAACCCAATCCTCTGGCAAAAGTTAAGAACAATTGTTTTTTTAATGGTTTTACAGACAATGCAGATGTGTGTAGCATGCCTCTTACAGCAATAAAGACCTTTCGGACAGGAAATGAAATACATAAAAGGGCTGGTAAAAAACTAAAATAAAATGAAAATAACCCATTGATTAATATTATATTATTTGTATTTTCTTTAATAATTTGTTTAATTACTTTAAATCCCAATTTTTCTTGACTGATATACAATACCTCATGTTGCTTACCTATTGATACCCATTGATCAAACAGTACATTTTGATATGCTTGATTTGAATTTAGATCTGTATTTCTGCTTACCACTTTTACATGAAAATCCTTGCTAAGTAGCTCAGCTAAATTAAATACTGATTGAATTGGTCCACCTGCCTTAAAGCCCGGCACATACCAATCCGTAAATATAACAATCGTTTTTGCTTGATTGTCTTTCGTCATTTTTTAAGAATTGTATGTAACGTGCTTGCCCAATTGTCGCTACTCAATTGCAAACCGCTATTATAGCTAGCCTCAGCCATTTCCCATAGTTGCTGGTCGCTTAGAGTCATTATTGTTTTCAGCACATCTTTGAGTTTTTCTTTATCTCCGGCAGGAAAACTGTACCCATTGCTCTTATTAAGAAACATAGTCGCAGCACCAACCTTATCGCTTAACACCATTGGCAAAGCGCTCAGGGCCATTTCATGCACAGCAACACCCCATGGCTCATATGTGCTTGGTAAGACATATACGCCTGCATTTAATGCATATGATTCTATTTCAGTTGGCTGCTTAAATCCCAAATGTGAAATTGACGCGTGTTGGATCCGTTGATCAAATTGTTCGCCAAATCCAATACATTGCATCGACCATTTTTCGCCAGTAGAATGATTGGCCTCTATGAATGCCTCCCACATGGTCGGTAGATCCTTTTGAGTAATATATCTGGCAACGCTAAGCATCACTTTAGGGTAAACCCCTCTTTGTGATAGCTTATGTTTACCAATTGGAATAAATAATTTGGAATCAGCTGGATAAAGACCAGTGAAAATATTATTCTCATTAAAACCTATTTTGATAGCATATTTTTTCTGAGGAGCACCAGGTACCCAAGCAAATTGAAACATTTTCAAAAAAGTAAACCTTGAAAACAATGAAAGAATCCTTTGCTTAAAATTTCCATTCCATTGGTTATCAAAACAAATTACTTTTTTTACATGCTTATCTAAATTTTTTACCCAATTTAGGTATACTTTATTACCCCAACCAGAACATAATACAACATCGGGTTTAAAATCTAAAATGGTTAAACTTATTTGTTCAAGTTTATTCTCATCAAAAACAATGAATTTTGTCCTTTGAAACAATTCAAAATTGAAGGGTGCTTCCGAATTGACAGGATAATGAACAACAAGCAGTTCTGCATCAGGATTTAGATATAAAAATTGCTTAAAATTTCCAAGAACATAACCAGCCAACTCAGTATATAGTATTAATACGCGCAAAATTTTTACTTTTGCAAAGATTATATTTAATTCATGAATTTCAAAAAACTAATTAGCTGGGCGATGGTTGCCTCTGTATTCATGGATGATTTTATCTTTTTGCGCCGTCAATTGCCATTTGATTTTTACTATTATTATTTGATTTTTGCAGCTAGCATTATTTATTATATCAATTCAAGTAGCTCTATCAAATTGTT
Source organism: Bacteroidia bacterium (assembly GCA_044357345.1). Taxonomy (GTDB): domain Bacteria; phylum Bacteroidota; class Bacteroidia; order NS11-12g; family UBA955; genus JABMMZ01. The sequence goes on along the minus strand of JBIKPR010000003.1, from coordinate 81,145 downwards.
GCCACGTTGGTTTATCGCTTCAATAAGTTTGATAATTTCTGCAACATTGATTGTTACATTTATTGAAGACACTTACACATTGTCGGTTACAAAACAATTGGTTGGCTTATTCTTCACCTCTATCGCTTACTACACTTTTTTGGCTTACAACAATTTTGAGATAAGGCGTATATTTAAAATGTATGTTTTTTTGGCTTTTTTAGTTTCATTGGAGGGTTTATTAGAGGAAGCACTTAATATCGTTGGAATTCACATTAATGAAAAAATGAAAATCACTTCTGCGGGTTTTTATAGAATTTATGGCATAATGGGAGAACCATATTTCCTTGCGGCGGCAATTATACCTGCAATGTACTTTGCGTTTTACAAGACCACAATTTTTGAAAAAGTAATAAGCAAATATAAAAATATTACCATTTTGGGCGCAATTGCAACTTGCTTTATATTCACCTTTTCCTCAGCAAGTTTTTTAGGGATTGGTGCAATTTTTTTCTTTTGGCTTTACAATAAGAAGTACTTATCCTTCACGAGTTGGAAAATAATACTTTTACCCTTTCTTTTAATAGCGATTGGGTTTGGTTTTGCTAACATTCAAAAAAGTTGGAATGAATTTAATATTAAATACACCCAAACCTTAAGTGCCTTTTCTAACAACAACACTTCAAAAAAAGAAATATCTGTTTTGAATTCTAGTAGTTTTGCCTTGTATTCTAATTATGTCATAGCCAAACACTCGTTTGAAACTTGGCCACTCACAGGAACGGGTATTGGGACGCATGAAGCAAATTATAAGAAATATTTTGGATTGTTTTTCGATGAAGATTTTATTAAGCGCTATGGTGTGTTCAACATGGCAGATGCCAATTCATTATATATAAGGTTAATGTCTGAAACTGGGATTTTGGGTTTATCCCTTTTCTTTTTCTTTATGTTTCGATTCTTATTGCTTAAAAAAGGTTATAAATACCCCGAACTCAGAGATTATTTGCTCATCAACCAAGGGATATTCATTTTATTTATTGTTAGACTTATACGAACCGGAAATTATTTTGGGAATGGGTTTTTCCTATTTTTCTTTATTTATTATTTAAGTTATAAAATTGTAAGTAAACGGATTGCTGAAAGGAAAAATCAAAAAAGGGCAATGATTGTGCCGCAAATAATTAAGTAAAAACAGAATTTCCTTATGCCATTTGTTTTTATTAATTTAGAATTTATTGCGTAGTTTTAAATTGAGAAATTTGGCGCTCTATGACCTTACTCCAAGTATAGTTTTGAACGCGATCTAAAGATGCTTGTTTTAATGTTTCGAGCTTACAATTACTCGTATTTAAGATTGATAAAATAGCAGATTTCAACGCCTCTGTGTCGTTCGAAGGCACAAGCACTCCATTGCTGCTATCAACGAGCTCAGAGACAGCCCCGACATCTGTAGCGATAACTGCACATGACCTTGCCATAGCCTCTAAAATTACGGTTGGCATTCCCTCTGATAAAGAAGGCAATAACAATACATCCATTTGATCCAATACTTCAGTAATCTTATTCTCATCGTTAATTTTACCATGGTAATGAATTTGTTCATGGTTTATTTGGAACTCGCTTGGTATTGGACCAATAAAATGCATTTCAAACCGATTGTCATTGCACAAAGTCGGTAAAAGTTGATTGAGTAAATGAAGTCCTTTTCTATGTTCCATTCGCCCTATAAATAAGAACTTTCTTTGATTTCCAAAACAAGGATTAATAGACGTTCTTATCCAAGATTCTTCGATTCCAATACTGCATTGCAAAATCTTTGCTTTACTATAAACAGAACCTATTAATTGAGTGATTCGGCCGCCTAAAGATTGTAAATAATCAGCTTTTCTAATGATGTAATATGCTGGAATTTTTAAAATGAACTTTTCTATTGCTTCCTTTAAAGAATAAGCTTTTTGATACATTTCAAATCCATGTAAATTAACCAGAACTGGTGTGGAAATTAAATTAGATCTTTTTTGCAAGAAACGCCATGCTGTAAATCCCTGGGCATAAATCAAATCAAAATCATCTAAATTGGCTTGGTAATGCTTATACAACTTATCGCTGTATAGCCAAGAAGCAAGGATGTAATGACCTGGAAACTTTGCTATTTTGGGGAATTGAAGTGCAAAAACCTTATCTGCATTACTTAAAAAAATATCTTTGCTTGCATGTGTAATTTCTGAATCTAAAATAGTTGAATCTGGACAATGGGCTATACTAACGTCATGCTTGTTTTTCAGCAAATAATTGAACAAATAAAACGAATGTTTTTGCATACCACCCATTGCAAAAGGGTAAGTACCATCCGTCAATAATAAAATTCTCATAAGTGATTTTCGGCAGCGTTAATGATCATTTTTGCTGCACTTTTCCATGTATAATCGGCAAGTACTTTGGTTTTAAATTTATTACCCAATGTAGCACGCAGTTCGGCTGAATCTATTAAATCAATAAATGCAATTGCCAGTTTTTCTGCATTTGTTTCAACCAGGATACCATCTTCGCCGTTTACCATTACATCTCTTAATGGCGAATTATCAGGCGCTACAATGGCCTTTCCAAGAACAGCATATTCAAAAATTTTTATTGGCGAACCATACCAATTAGAACCAGGCATCACACAAACATCCATTTGATTAATATAATTGTGAACTTGATGGTGAGGCACTTTACCGATAAAAAAAACTTGGTCATTTAGACCGTACTGGTTTACCATGCTTTTTAATTGGTTCAAGAGGGCACCCTCCCCAATGATTAACAAACTTGCCTTTTTATCTAATTTGATAACTTTATTAAAGGCTTCAATGAGAACATCGACATAATGGTGGGGTAATATAGAACCAACAAAACCAATTACAGTTGAATCCTTAAAGTCGATTAAATTATTTGGTTTCTCACTTATCGTATTTTTCAAAAACAAATCAGGGTTAATTCTATTTGGGGAAATAATAATTTTATCCGGGTCAATTTTATAGCGTTTTACAATAAAATCTTTTAAGGCACTAGATACCACAAATATTTTATCTGCATTTTTGTACTTTTTTTTCTCCTTTTTATGTGCCAAACTAATCCATATTGAACGGCCTTCCATGGCTATCATCTCTTCGACAAAGGGGGCATTTACCTCAATAAAATATTTAATTTTGTGAGATTTAACAGGCTTAACTCCACTATCTTGCAAGTATTCTGAGCGTTCATATACAATATCAGCTTTAAAATCTAAAATTGCTTGGTTCAGTATGCGACCAGCTTTTTTATCGTGTTGTAATAAGAAAAAATCTTTAATAGACACCCAAATGAACCTAGGCGTGATCTTCTTGATATAATACTTTAACCCATTATGTTCAATTGCTTTTCCTTCAGTGTATTGCAATTCTGAAACTTGTGAACCACCCATCACAACTGGTAGAACTTCAACCCCAAGATCTTTCAATGCATTTATTGTTTCTCTTTGATGTGTTGAATAACCAACCTCACTAACTAGGTCGTGTGTAGGATGGGGTGAGTAGTAGATTAATCGCATAATTAATTTGAGGCAGCAGCATCAAATACATTTTGAATGGTGTATGTCTTGAGTGGGATATTGATTTCTTTCTTACAAAATGTTTCTTCAATTGGCTTATCATCCAGTAATGATTGGACATAAGATTTGTAATATGCAGGAATTCTAGAATCTTTTATAAAATCTGCTAAAAACAATTTGTCAACCAAGCCCATGTTCTGAATAAAATAACAAACTGTTTGAATGCTGAAATTGTTTACCAATGGGCCAACATCTTCTCTTGTCGGTTTAAAATATACATCTTCCTCAATTGCCATAAATTGATTGTCTTGCACATACCACTGAAAAGTTTTTTGTGCAGCAATTCCAAAATTTTTCTCTAATCCAAAAAGATAAATCAACTTTCTTAAGGGTTGTTTTATGAATTTCAATACAGGATTAAAGCGCAATGAATCCGTTAACCGCTTTTGTTCAGGTGTCCACAATTGCAAAGTGGCTGAAAACTTTTCAGGATTAAATACAATATGGGGTTCCCAAGCATCAATTCTGTGAACAGGAAATTCAGCCTGCGTAAAATGCTTTGCAATACTTAATTTACTTTTTAGCGTTATTGGATCTACCTCAATTTTTTTGTCAAAAAGTATCGTTTCGTATCCGGTTCCAAATATTGCGGCTGTGGTTAAAATATAATTGTTGTGGTGGTGAATGCAATGTGCTGCAGTTCCCTTAACAAAATGTTCCATTTTTGGAAAAAAATGAATCTTTAAATAAAAATCCGGTGTTTCGTAAATGTAAAAAAAAGGAATATTATACATACTCCATTTTTGATTTAAAAATCCAGTATCATCCAGATTGCGTTTAACAACTAATTTTAGAAATTCATTGTCGGCCCCCATTTTGCTTAACAAATGTTCTGCCTTTGAATGAAAATCCAATCGATCAGGGTTTTGATTTTCTAATAAAATAATCTCCCGAATATACGGGTGATTTTCTAAAATGTTTTGCATACGAAATTGGTTTAATTGTTGCAATGCTATAGCTTTTTATTGATTAAATAATTGATTGTTGTCAGTCAAAGCATTACCACATATTATCAAAGTGTGCTTTGTCAATTGTATCTAGTCTATTTGTGTAAACAGAAGTTCTAATATTCTTTAATTTTAGTAGGTCATTTTTTCTAAATATTTTAGACAAGAAAGAAAGTGGAAAGAGAATAAAAAAAAATATAAAACCCAAAAGAATATTCGGGACAATGAGGCTAAGGATATAAGCTAACTTGAACCAAAATTTTTCTATCAACCTACTTAAACCTGTAAAAAAAGCACCAATCAAGCCAACAATAAGTGAAACTAAAATGGCCCAATCTAGTTTATAGACCAAAAAGACCATTAAAAACCCCATTGATATTATTAAAGTGGTTTTGTCTGGATTACTTTTTATTGCCTTCATGATTTAAAATATGGAATAAATAAATGGAGAAATTGCAGTCGATCCGCCAATAACTAATAATATGCCTAAAAACAGCAAAACAATAATTATTGGTAAGAGCCAAAATTTTTTTCTTTGTTTAACATATTTCCAAAGTTCTGCGATAAATTCCATTTCATTAATTTAGTTAAATTCTAATCTGAATTTTCACACAAAAATACCTTTTTTGAGGTTCTATTTATAGTTAAATTTTGATCTTGTTGAATTATCTAATAAGAGCTAGTATTCAGTGCAATGCTTATACTCTTTATGATCTTTTTTGCTAAATATTAATCCTTTTTGAATTTAAGCATCCATTTATCTTTGTTTTGCCAGTCGACTTGTTCTTTCTTTTCAAAGACATAATCATTGATCACCAAATAGTCCATTTCAGTGCTCATAAAACACCTGAATGCATCGACAGGTGTACAAACTATCGGTTCACCCCTAACATTAAAACTTGTATTGATAAGCAAACCATAGCCCGTTATTTGCTTAAAGGCATTAATTAAGTTCCAATAACGAGGATTGGTTTCTTTATGCACAGATTGTATTCTAGCTGAAAAATCGATATGGGTAATTGCTTGTAAATCGCTTCTGTTGAAATACAATTTATCCCATAATTTAATGGTATGAAGATCTATTGGTAAAGACTTCCTTCTACTTTCTTTTACGTAAGACACAAACAACATATAAGGTGAATCTGAATCAAGATCAAAATAATCTTGTACATCTTCGGCCAAAACAGATGGTGCAAAAGGCCTAAAACCTTCACGGTATTTAATTTTTAGATTCAGTTTCTTTTGCATTCCAGGATTTCTTGCATCGCCAAGAATACTTCTATTGCCCAAAGCTCTAGGACCAAATTCCATTCTACCCTGAAACCATCCCACTACCGCTCCATCGGCAAGTTTAGATGCCACATACTCAGACATCTTCGGAGTATCTGAGTATTTAACATATACTGCTTTTACCAAACGGCACATTTGTTCTATTTCTTTATCAGAATAATCTGGACCCAAATAAGAGCCCGACATAGTATCAAAAGCTGGATTTTCAGTATTGTAAACTCTAGGCTCATCGAAATACATACAAGAGGCCGCCAATGCAGCACCTAAAGCCCCACCTGCATCACCGGCAGCGGGTTGTATATATATTTCTTTAAATATTTTTTTACTTAATAGTTTCCCATTTGCAACACAATTCAAAGCCACTCCACCTGCCATGCATAAATAATCACTATTGGTGATTCGTTTGGCTTCTATTGCCATTTTAATTACGATTTCTTCGGTAACTTTCTGAATTGCAAATGCTAGATTACAGTGGTATTGTTTCAATTCATCTTTGTCATCTCTGCGCGAAAAACCAAACAATTTTTCCCATTTATGGTCTTTAACCATCCTTAATCCAGTGGCATAATTAAAGTATTTTTGATTGAGCCAAATAGAACCATCCTCCTTAATATCCACAAGATTGGTTTTAATGATATCTACATAAGACTTCGTTTGTTGAGCATCTGGATCACCATAAGGTGCAAGTCCCATAAGTTTATACTCGCCTGAATTAACCGTAAAACCAAGGAAATAAGTAAACGCTGAATACAACAAACCTACAGAATGCGGAAAATCTAATTCCTTAATAAGCTTTATGTGACCTTCTTCTCCATAAGCAATAGAGGCTGTGCTCCACTCACCTACGCCATCAATAGTTAATATAGCTGATGATTTGAAAGGGGATACATAAAATGCACTAGCAGCATGAGATAAATGGTGCTCTGAAAATAAAATTTTTAACTTTTTTTTGTCAAATGATTGTATCTCTTTTAAATGATCAACTATGAGTTTCTTTATGAATAATTTTTCATTAAGCCAAATTGGAATGGCTTTAATAAACGACATTAAGCCTTTTGGAGCAAAGGCATAATAGGTTTCAAGCAATCGCTCAAATTTTAAAAATGGCTTATCATAAAAAACCACTGCGTCCAACTCATCTATATTGAAACCGGCTTCTTGAAAACAATATTCAATAGCCTTTTGGGGGAAATTAGGTGTGTGTTTATCCCTTGTAAAACGTTCCTCTTGGGCTGCTGCAATGACTTTGCCGCCAACAACAATTGCTGCCGCTGAGTCATGGTAAAAAGCAGAGATACCTAATATCTTTTTCATTTAAACTCAATAATTCCTAGTGATTTTTATTTAACAACAATCTATAGATTATCTAAAAACGAATGGATAAATTTAATTTATTGTTTAAAAAACAACCTTCCCATCCTATTGAGGATTTAAGTTAAACTATTCAACCTTATCCACCACATAATTTGGACGTTTCCTACTTGCATCCAAGGTTCTCCATAAATATTCACCCAATATACCAATGGCAACCATTTGGAAAGCTGAAACAAATATAAACACCATCATCATGGTTGTCCAACCTTCTACCGCTATATTGCCTGCAAAACGGTTATACAAAATAAACAAAGCGTAAAATATAGCTACTGCACCTAATACAAAACCAGAAACTGTTATAATTCTTATCGGTGCAAAAGAAAAAGCAACGAATGAATCGACAAATAGTTTAATTTTTTTCTTCATGGTCCAGCGGCTTTTACCTACTTTTCGCTCTAATCTTTTGTATGGAATGGTAATGTATTCATACTTCAACCAGATAAGTAGATATAAGCTATTGGAGTTTTTTTCATCCATTGCCAAAACTTCTACTTTCAATTTTTTATCGAACAAAACATAATCAAATCCACCTTTGGGTAAATTTGGCAAGGCAAAACGTCTGATTAAAAACTGAAAGGTATTTGCGAACAATTTACTTAAAAAAGGATCTTCTCTATCTTCTCTATTTCCCATTACCAATTGGATGCCATTTTGCCAATGGGCAAACATTTTGGGCATTAATGATAATGGATCTTGTAGGTCTGCTGCAATAATTACATTACAGTCTCCACTTGCATATTTCATACCGGCAAGTATCGCATTGTAGCTACCAAAATTTCCTGAGAGTTTTACGAGCTTTACTTTCTCCGGATTGGCTTGTTTAAACTTTTGCAATTCGTTCCAAGTATTGTCTTTAGAACCATCATCAACCATTACATATTCAAAGGTAGTTCCTTCTGGAAAGTTTTTTTCGTTTTCCAAGAGTTCAAGACTGGTACTAGGAATATTCAATTCGTTGTAATAACAAGGTATTATGATGGATATTTTGGACATCTGTTGGCGGTTAATTGTATAGTTTTAGAAGCTCAGATATATTCTGAAGCCTCGATAGTTTAAAGATTAAAAAAAGTTTTAATTGTTTCAATTACTTGCATTTGCTGCGCTTCAGTCATACCTTGATATAGTGGAATACTTAAAGTTTCATTTGCAATTTTTTCTGCTATTGGAAAATCTCCTTTTTGATAATTAAGTTCTGAATAAGCATTCTGTAAATGTGGTGGAACAGGATAATGAATCACAGTGCCAATGCCATGTTCTGTCAAATACTTTTGTATGGAGTCTCTTTGGCGTGTTCTAATTTGATAAATATGGTACACTGAAGTACAATTCTCCGCATTTTGAGGCAATGTTAAACCTTCTATTCCTGATAATTGCTCATCATATATTGCTGCCAACCTTTGTCTTTCTTCAGTGTCTGAAGGCAAATATTTTAATTTTACAGTAAGTAAGGCCGCTTGCAACTCATCCAATCTTGAGTTGACGCCCTTTATTTCATTATAATACTTCACTTGTGAACCATAATTGCGAAGTACCTTTATTTGTTTGATAAGGGCTTCATCATTGGATGTTATTGCGCCGGCATCACCCAAAGCCCCAAGGTTTTTACCTGGATAAAAACTTGTCGCATTCAAATGACCAAAACTGCCCGTCAATTTGCCGCAGCAAAGTGCACCTTGAGCCTGTGCATTGTCTTCAACTACAGCTAAATTGTACTGATTTGCTATTGCCATAATTTTATCCATTTCAGCGGCTTGGCCATACAAATTTACCGGAATAATGGCTTTTGTTCTGGGTGTTATTTTAGATACAATTAAAGAGGGATTGATGTTACAAGTAGACCAATGTGGCTCCACTGGGACAGGAATAGCACCAACATAAGAAACTGCCAACCATGTTGCTATGTAGGTATTGGATGGCACAATTACTTCGTCTTCCTTACCTATGTTTAGAGCTTTCAATGAGAGGATAAGGGCATCTAAACCATTTGCAACGCCTACACTATATTTTGTTTGATTGAATTGGGCATAATTTTGTTCAAACTGTTCTAATTGTTTGCCCATAATATACCAACCACTATTTAGCACATCATCAAAGGCGGTTTTAAGCTCGTCTTGATGGGCTAAGTTGATAGATTTTAGGTCTAAGTATGTAATCATTTTAGATTGTTTTTAGATTGTTCTTTTCTTTTATCCGAAAAATTCAGGGTGAAATAACTCATTTTGATATTATGATTGTTTGAAGTCAGTCGTTCAAAGCGCTCTGAAACCAAGTCTAATTATTTTTTTACTAATCTTTCATTTACTACCTCGTAGCTATTACCCTGACTGTCCTTGTATATACCACTTGAAATTTCTCTGAGTTTTTCGCCATTATTATTTACCCAAGCATTTTGCTTGGCTGGGTTTCCCAACATAAGTGCATAGGGTTTAACATTCTTGGTTACCACACTACCAGCCCCAATTAATGCATATTCACCTATTTCTAATCCTCCTAGTATCGTAGCGTTTGCGCCTATACTACACCCTTTTCGCAGTATAGTCTGTTGAAAAACACTCGGATATTGTTTAGATTTGGGGTAAGGATCATTAACAAAAGTGGCATTAGGACCAATAAATACAGAATCTTCCACCCTTATACCATCCCATAAATAGACCCCACTTTTTACTGTTACATTGTCTCCAATGACCACATCATTTTCTATAAATGTATGGCAATTAATGTTGCAATTACTCCCTATTACGGCATTTTTCAAAATCACAGCAAACTGCCAAACAGTGGTTTTTCCACCTATTTGCTTGGTTTGAACATCAGACAAGGGATGAATCATTTCTTTTGCAATGCTTTAAAATCCTCGTAGCTTCTAATATAATCTGATTCATTGTATACACTTGATGCAATAACAAGCTGAACAGCATTGTGTGAATACTGCATGGTGTGCCAACACAATTTGGGCATGTACAATCCCATATCCGGCTTATCTAATACAAATACGTTGAGACTTCCATCGGGCATTTCTGTATTGACCACTATTCTGCCTGCCATGGCGATAAGCACCATTTCTGTCTCATAATGAGCATGTCTTCCTCGAACCACTTCTTCTGGTGTAAAGTAAGTCCAAAAATTTCGCTTTACCTCAAATGGTATATCTGAATTGGATTCACCTATAGATAAGTAACCTTCAGATGGTTTACCGATGCGTTTAAATTGGATAATATGGGGTTTTGTCATTGCTTGATAAAAATCTTAAAGATTCTGAGTTTATACCTAAATAACTCTGTTTTTTCAAAACCCAAAAAATTAAACAATAAACAATAAACAGAAGAATTTGCAGGAGAAGGTAATGGCTTAAAGTTTTTGGGCAAATGGTTGTCAAAATATGCTTTAGCGGCTTTTGGGTCAAAAGGGTACAAGAAACGAATGTCTATAAAAAGCTCTTGATAAAACCAATTTTTATTTATTGTAAAATAAGCTGCTAAATCAGATTTAAGATAGTGAATGATACCAACTCTCAGTTGGATATATTGATTCCATTTTTCTTTGGGATTTCTTTGAGAGATTTGACCAATTTTTCTCTCTCTTATAAGCGTTAACGGTTCATTATCGATCAATGGTTCACCAAATACTTTTATTAATCTGAACATCAAATCATATTCTTGTGAACTTTTAATTGTTTCATTCCAAGCACCCACGTCTAAAACCTGAGACCTGCGAAATAAATTAGAGCTCGTTATCCCTAAATTTGTTGTAAAAAGGGCTTTCCAAATTTCAACATTAGGAAGCTTTAGCTTTCTTTTTTTAAAAATATCTTTATGGTAAGAAGCTGCTGCTACAAAAGGAACATTTTTTGATTGATTTATAAGATTTACTTGGTGTTCAATTTTCCCAGGTAATAGCAAATCGTCGGCATCTAGAAATTGAATCCATTCCCCAGAAGCATTAGCAAGGCCTTTATTACGTGCCGCAGGTGCACCAATATTTAGTTCTTTTTCAACTATAAGTGTCGAATACTTTTTTTTTGCATTTTGTAAAAGTTCATTAGTATTATCTGTTGAATTATTATCTATACATATGACTTCAATATTTTTGTGCGTCTGCTCAAAAACAGAATTTAAACATTCTAAAATACAATTTTGAACATTAAAGCAAGGAATAATAACGGTAACTTTCATTTTAACAAGGGGTTTGACATAGTTTGATGCAAATGTAATAAAAGTGCATACAAATTAACCGTCAATTTAATATTGATCTTAAATAAAAATGCTTTTACATTATATGAAGACTAGTTAATCAATATACCTTACATTTCTGAATCAAGAATTTTACTATAAGACATTAAAAATAATAGAGGACTTAATTCACATTCAATACCATTTTCAATTTGCTGAATAATTGGTTTTTATCATAAGCTGAATTATTATACCAATTTGTGCCACTAATGGGGAATTCTTTGTATCCTATAGGGAAAACTATTGTCTTATAGCCAAAAAAATCTCTTTCAAAAATTATCGTTGAAAAAAAGGACACGCCAACTTCACACAAGTCAAAAGCCGCAGCTGAAGGTTTCTCAAAATTTAGCGTATAATTTATTCCTTGGAAAATGGTCTTGTAATGTTTGATGCTTAATTCTTTTTCTTTTTTCTCTCTAGGGTGCAGAAAAACGATTAAAGAAGCTGACGGATTCTTTTCTACAAATTCCTTCAAATACAACTTTAATGAGTCTTCCTTTTCTACGGCGTCTTCAAAGTCCAACATTTCATTTCCTATCTTCCGCAACCAATTTGCTGTGGAATAAAAACCCAATGTATACGTAAATGTTTCGTTCCTATTTTTGTATAAATCACTATACAATTGGGCTGTTTCTGGTCCCCATATTTCAATTTCGTCGTATTTAATAGAACTTTTAAATTCTTTTACTTCATACTCTTGATAAGGCGAACACAAAACCAATGTGTCTGTTAAAATTATTTTATTCCATAATGCTAAGGGTACCTCTGAGGTTACCTTTGCCACATTTATGCCCGTCTTCTTTAAAAGAAGATAAGCATAATTTGCATCTCTTTCATAAATACAGTAAAACACCAATTCATTTATATTATTTTTTTTTAGTAAGTATGCCAAGTTCACATTTTCAACGTATTCGCATAAGAAAAGAGACCAATTAAAATGCCGCATTCTTCTTATCAATAAAGGTGAAATGAAAAGCATTAAACAACTTAATATAAAAACAAAGCCCAATGCATCTAAAAAATTGAAAGCAAACAATAATTTACTTTTAAATATTGCCCCTCCTATCTTTTTTTTAGAAAAATAGGCAACATGACTCTTTCTTATATCTATACTTTCACTCCCAACATCATATATCCATATTTTATTACTATTATCAATAATGAAAGGGGTTTTATTATTGCGTTTTAATAGTTTTTTAATTAAAGATGATACCCCTCTAAGATTATTGTAAAGATTGTTTTTCTTGTCAGTTTTTACTCTGAAAGATTCCTTTTGAATATTTTCACATGCAAGAGTCAAACCGTTACTTTTTTTACCAGCTCGGCCGTAAAACATATTAACGGCTAATTTAAAAGCTTGAATTTTGATCTTTATTCTTAACACTTATTCTTTATAATATCTTTTGATTGTTCAGATATTCCTGCTTCTATTTTACTTATGTATAGATAATCTTCCATCGTGTCAATATCTAACTTTAAGTTGGGCTTTCTTAATGAGGGAAGAAGTGGGTTGAAGGTCTTTATATTGAATTGGGTTTCGTTTTCCCAAATATAATTAAAGCAATGTTCCCTTTGCGAGGCAAGTGTTGCAAGTTCGTTTATTTTTTCCAATGTCTTCATTGCAGTCATTTCGGCACCAATACCATCAGGATACAGATTATCCCTAGGGATATGGTTGTAGGCATAATCAGGTGAATATTGGTTAAAATAATCCACTAAATCATCGATTGCGTTCCAGCACACAAATGGATTATCAGCACATATTCTCACAAAATGAGTTGCATCTAAAGTTCTTGCTGCATTGACCATTCTACCTAGTACATCTAATTCGTCACCCCTGTATACCGCAAATCCTTTACTTTTTAAAAACCACGCTAGAACATCATCTTGTTTGGTATTGGGTATAGCGACAATGACACCATCTAGTAACTTAGCCCTTTGAACTCTTGACACCACCCATTCTATAATAGGATGTCCATTCAAATGCAACATTGCCTTATTGGGCAATCTGCTTGACCCCATTCTAGCTTGTATGACTGCTATCGTTTTCATCAGATTTTACTATTTCATTTATAACTGTATCAAACATATTTAAATCTTGAAGTAGTATTTCAATAAATTCCCTAAAGGCTCCATCGCCACCCATTTTTATGGTTGTTTTATGGGTTAGTCTTTTTATATATTCAGGGGCATTCGCTGGTGCACAACTATACCCAACTTTTTGCAACAGTTGTGCGTCTCCAATATCGTCTCCGATAAAGGCAACCTCATTCAATTCTATTCCTAATTCTTTACATAAATTTGATGCAACACTTACTTTGTCTTTACAGCCTTGAAATAAATATGAAATACCAAGCTTTTTAGCTCTTCTTTCTACAATCAAAGTGTTTTCTCCAGTAATTATAACTAATGGAATATTTAGTTTTTTAAGAAATAAGACACCAGCACTATCGGATGTATTAAACTTCTTAAACTCATTTCCTGTTTGGTCATAATACATTCCGCCATCAGTCCAAACACCATCTATATCTGTTATTACTAATTTAATCTGTAAAGTGTTGTGCATAAATTATTTCATTTGCTTCAATGTCTTCACTCAAAATTTTACCTACTACATTTCCCAATTCTGACCATCTAAATCCATCACCAGGACTTAACAAATGCAAGTCTGACTCAATAAGAATTTCGCCTTTTAAAATTTTTCTTTTAGTTGCAATTGACCTTTCTAATTTAACCTTAGCAGATTTAACTGAGTCTTCAATATAAAACTTCTTTTCTCCTAATGCCAATTCTAAGCATCTAATATCTCTTACCATTCGGTAAATACCATCTGGACCTAATGAGCCAATTTGGTCTGTTCCTTTCATATTACGGTCCAAAGTAATATGTTTTTCTATTACCTCCGAACCCAAAGCAACTGCGGCAACTGGAATATCAATACCTATTGAATGATCAGAATACCCTATTCTATACTTTCCATAATGGTCTTTAAGCCATAAAATAGTTTTTAAATTTATGTTTTTGTATTGTGATGGGTATTCAGATAAACAATGCAATATGGTTATATTCTCGTGGTATTTTGTGATGCATTCCAGAGCATCATTTAATTCTTTTTCACCAGCCATTCCTGTTGACAAAATAATTGGAATTTTAGTTTCTGCTAATTTGTCTAAGAGAGGCAGATTTGTCAAATCCCTACTGGCTACTTTTAAGTAATCAGGAGTAAAATGGTCCAATATGCTTAGGCAACCTATAGCACACAAAGTTTCAACAAAATCTAATCCCTTACTTTTGGCGTATGTATATATCTCAAAATGTTGTTCGTCACTTAGCTCAAGGAATGCTCTATGTTCACCATACGTTTTACCAAAAGAATGAAGTGAATTATATGGCTGAAGCATTGCTTTGGCTGATAGTTCTTGAGAAAGATCTCTTTTTGTTAATTTAACAGCATTCATTCTTTTAAGGTCTAACCCGAATAATTCTTCTCTCACGGGTTTGGCTACTAAATCAATAATTTGCTTTGCTATTTCCACCGAACCATTGTGGTTCTGTCCAATTTCTCCTATTATGTATGTCATTTATTTATACTCTAAGTGATTTGATTACATCTACAATCGATTCTTTCATATAGTCAATTTCTTCTTCCGACATCCAATGCTGAAATGGAAAAGAAATCATATTGTCGTAAAATAAATCTGTGTTTGGAACATTTGCATCACCAAAACCAGATTTCTTATAATAGTCGTAACGGTGCAATGGATAATACTGTACCACGCATTTGATGCCCTTTTCATAGTTCATTTTTCTTAAATAGTCATAACTATTCCCTTTTGTCACTCTCGCAACAAGTAAATGGTAATTGTGTCTTTTTGAGTCAACTCTATGGAACTCCAATTCAGGATATTCTTTTAAACTATCAATAAATGATATTGCTCTTGCCCTTTTTTGATCATTAATCTCATCCAAACGTTCTAACATTTTAGTGCCTAATGCACATTCCACTTCACCCAGACAATAATTATTTGGCTGTATAGGCTCTCCGTTATAATACGGCAAATCAACACTTATTCCTGCTGGAATAAAATGGTCTGATTGCTTAAAATCCCATGGTCGATGTCCATTATGTCTTAATGCAGGAATTATTTTGGCCGCATTCGGATCTTTAACAGCCAACATGCCGCCTTCACCTAAGGTGGTTATATTCTTATGTGAATGAAATGAAAATACAGAAAAATGCCCAAAAGAACCCGCTTTTTTTCCATTGTATTCTGTACCCATTGATTGTGCCACATCTTCTATTACTAAAAAACCATACTTTTGACTTAATTCCATTATGGGTTCCATTTCTGTCATAAAACCGTAAATATGAGGCACAATAACAGCCTTTGTTCTTGGTGTCAGTTTTTCTTCAATTTGCTTTGCTGTAATTACTCTGGTTTCTAAATCAATATCTGCCCAAACTATTTTAGCCCCCTTTTTAACAAAGGGATAAACTGAAGCAGTGTAAGTATGCGAAGGAGCAATGCACTCATCTCCAACTTTGAATTGACAAAGTTGAGCCGCTAGTTCAAGTGCAGCAGTTGCAGTATGTACCGCAAAACAATTTTCAATGCCCATTTTCTCCGAAAACTTTTGTTCAAACTCGTTCCTATATTTGCCTTGGGTTAATGGGTCTGCTTCATTCATTACCCTAGCAACTACTTCAATTTCTTCTGCGGTATACCGATGACCGGTTCCACTAAAATTTATTTTATATTCCATAATCTAACTATTTTTAAATATTTTACTAACTTTTTCTATTGACAAAATTGATTTAAAATCTTTTCCCAAAGCATTTGACAAAGGTTTCTCGTGTATAATACTTGAAGCATATAATCTGTTTAATTCCTCTTCTGAAAAATTAACCCCATCTAATTTAGGAACCTGAATATTTTGCTTTTTGAGCATTTGCTGAAATTCTAAATATTCTGTTGGATAAAATTCTTGTAGTACATTTAAAATAATACAATTTGCAACACAGTGGTGGGTTCCAAAAACCACACTTAAACCTGCAGAAAGTGGATGCACAACACCGACATAACTATTGGCTATAGCTACACCTCCGAGGTATGAAGCGACCATCAATTTTCCGCGGTTTTCATCTGACATCATATCATCTGACAAAAATACTTCTCTACACAAATTCAATGCTTCACGCGAAAAAGCATCACCAATTGCATTTCTATGAGAACCAGCTAATGACTCAATACAATGAATATAGGTATCCATTCCAGTGAAGAAATACTGTTCACTAGGCACAGAACTACTTAAATCAGGATCTAAAATAAGTTGATCATAAATCGTAAAATCGCTGTTCATGCCCAACTTTAGACCTGATTTGGCATTTGTCATAACACATGTTCTGCTTGACTCAGCTCCAGTACCCGAAATTGTTGGAATACCAATTTTATAAATGGCTTGATTTTTAACTAAATCCCAGCCTTGATAATCCTCTGCCTTTCCCGGATTTGTATACAAATTTGCAATGGCTTTGGCTGTATCTAAGGTAGAACCTCCACCTATTCCAATTATTACAATTGGCTTCTCTCCATTCTTTTGAGAAAGAAAGCTTGAGAGCAAATCGTCAATTTTTGAAGTTTTAGGTTCGTAAGTAGTATCTAAAAAGTAAAGTATATCATCGCTTTTAATCGGCAATTTTCCAATTAGTTCATGCTTTTGAAAATAATGATCTACAATAAAAAGTTTAAACCCTTGCATATCCTTTACTAATTCTGGTAAATGCTGAATAGATCCTTTACCAAAATTATAGTACAGAACATGCTTTGAATTGTTGTTAGAATTTACACTCATATATAATTTTTTTAATTTATTAATTTATAAAATTCGAAATAGTTTTTTTCTGCCTCAAAGTTCTGTTTCCAAAAAGCTTTTACACCTGAACGAAATACATCCGTATTTTTAGCTGAAAAAGCAAATTCTTCTATTTGTTTAGCCACCGTAGTGGGTTGAAAAAATACAGGAAGTAGGATTCCGGTTTGTTCATTGATAATATCTCTGCACCCCATTGCATCGGTTGCAATAATAGGTATACCATAACTTAAAGATTCAATCATAGTAAATGGCAAGCCTTCATTTCTACTTACACTTAAAAAAAAGGAAACAGGTTCAGTCTTCAAATATAGGGTGAAATCTGAATTTGTGACATGTCCTTTCAATTCCACTTTATCTTCCAATTTACAATCCTTAATCTTTTCTTTAAGCGTACTCATTTCATCCCCATCGCCGAAGTGAACCCATTTGAAATCAATATTTAAATGCCTCAATATCTCAGGAATTTCCACTATTCGTTTTCTATTTTGAACACTTCCACACGATACAATTGTCAAAGATTTAGAGAAAGGATTTACCTCCTCATTCAATGCTTTACCAAGCCAAGCCTTTTCAATTTTATCTGCGTAATTTTTATATTTGTGTCTCAAATAGTCTTTGCCGTGGTTAGAAACAGCAAAAACTCGGTTCACTTGTCTAAGTTGAAATGTTCGAAACGGTATTATTCCATTTACGTTGTCTTCTTCATAAATATCAAACGCATGTGCTCTTGACACAAATTGATTGATTCTATTTTGATTTTTTAATATCCCTAGAATTATTGCCCAAGCATCAAACCAATAAGAGTAAAACACTGTTTCGTTGTTGTTATCGTTGTCAATTTCTTTTCTTAGTATACTTGCTCGATAGAAATTCTGTAATAATCCAGTAGAAAGATTTTTAATGTTTAAAATTGTTAAAAGTGGATTTGAATAAAGCTCTTTTAACATAACCTTACAAAAAGGAATGAAATTTTGTAGCAAGACTTTTTTTGGGCTATATTCTTCAAGCATATTGTTGAAAATAGACTTCACTTCGACATTATTCGGAAGTTCTCTCAATTCCCGTTCATTATCCATTGGAAACACGACTACTTTTTGAAAATACTTCGCTAAAAAGGGAATTTCTTGCTCAATAAAAACTTCTCCATCGCCATATGGATAGGATTGGGTAAATAAATAGCAGGTTTTAGAACTATTTGACACTTTCTATTCTATATACATTAATCGAACCAAATGTTGTATCCAAAAAAATAGTTTTACCATACTGTTCTCTTAGTTTTATTTTATTTTTTAAAATAATTGAATCCTTAGTTGTGCTATAATCAACATCCATATCTAAAAAACTAAACCTATTAAGCAATAAATAATCTGTTTTTTCGTCTTTGATCATAGAATAATCCATTAAATTATCCCACATGAATTTTTCTTTTTCAAGTTTGACTGGCTTTTTACCTGAAAAAGGATGGTATCTATTAATTTTAAGCATCTCCGTAAATGGATAATAAACAGATATATCTTGAATAGAAACAAGGGTGTCTCTTTGTTTTTTTATGAATGCGTGGGCACGTTTTGAATTTAGAATTAATTCTTTTGCCTTACTTTCCAAGAAAAAAAGATCCTTCCCTTGTTTTACAATGGATCTTATTCCACCTATTGTCATTAATAAATACAATAAAACAAATATATACTTAAGATTAAGATTTTGATTGGCTAAGACAGCAATTCCTAACAATAAAAATACGTGGCCTGTCCATAAATAATGAGGCCATAGTCTTTCAGTAAATAAAATAACAGGCAACAAAAGAACTAATCCTAACAATATTAAGATAAAACTATTTTCAACTTTGCGGATTTTTAGGTAGTTTTTAATCCCTAAATAACAGATCCAAGAAATTACAAAAAGCAATACCAAACCTAGCAACAAACCACCGCTATAAGCCCCCAACCATCCATTTTCTATCCAAGTCTTGAATGATACACCAGTATCATCATAATGCGAAGCGTTTCCAAAAGTTCTTTTTATATAGGTTTGAAGAAATATTGGTTTTAATGGTGTAAGTATTAAACATGGGATAGCAACAATTATTCCTGCTAGAAATGCAAATAATGACTTTATAAATCCACCTAATTTCTTGTAACCAACAAGGTAAGGCAAAATAAACAACAAAGGAAGTGCAGTTAATACATTAAACTTAACTCCGTAAGCCATTCCTAACCAAATAAAATGCCAACCAAATTGCCAGTTAACTTTATGCGCTTTAATTAGAAAAATGGCTAAAAGCAAAAGCTGTAAAGGCTCTGGCTTAGGAACCATTACAAAATAGGCTGTATAATATAATATGAGAACATTAAAGGCAAAAAACAACTTACCGACATTGGTTTTTATGAAATTATTCAATAACAAAATCCCAAGTAAAAGTTCAATAACATGGGTCATTCTTATGGCATATACCATACCATCTATGCCCCAAATTTTGTAAGGTATAAACGCAAGCAAAGCATCCACATAAAAAACAATTCTTCCATAATACAATACATCACCTGAGATTATAGCCATTATAAAATGCTTCAATGACAAGGGTTGTAATATGGAATATACTTCTCTAACCGTTAGGTATTCATCGTGTCCAGAAAATGTAAAATTTACATTAGATCCCTCAAGAAACTGCAAGTTGAGGATAGCTGCTAGAGTTAGAAAGAGAGTACTAAAGAGTATTTCTATGGGGTGGTTTAAGATGAATTTCTTCATGGGTTTTTTTGTTTCACGCAAAGGGTGCAAAGTAAAGACAACGCAAAGCCCGCAAAGGATTTTGAAAACATCTTCGCGGGCTTTGCGTTACCTTAGCGGGCTTTGCGTGAAATTTTCATTTTGTTTCTTAATTCGAAAATATACTTAAAAATCCGTTTCATTAATTTCCAACGGACCTTCCAACTGCTTCCACTTCCGCCTTTTGCTTCACCTGCTACACGCTTGGCAAAATACACTGGAAAATCAATAATTCGTCCTTGCTTTTTTGCATGGTATAGAAAATATAAATCTAAGGAAAAATCATGGGGAGCATCTTTCTCTATATTGTCAAAAAAGGACTTACTAAATAATTTGGGTTGGGCGTTAATTTCTGTAAGTCTTGTGCCTAACGCTATGCTAGACAAGAAACCCATTCCCCAAGAAAAGAAAGCTTCCATTGGTCTGCGGTTCTTTCGATAGCCTTTAACAAGCAGACTCCCTTCTGATGTTTCTGAATGTAAGTTTTTATGAAATAAACCAAGAGCCTTAAGGACATCCATAGGATCAGTTTGACGGTCAGCATGGGTAACTGATAGAATATCGCCCTTAGCGGCTCTTAAACCAGTGAGTATGCCATAACCATAGCCTATGTTTTTTTCTACTGTTACCACTTTAAATTTGGCAGAGTTGCGTTTGGTTATTTCTTGTTCAAATACAGCTAATGAATTATCTGTTGAACCGTTATTAACCAATATAATCTCTAAGTCCTGGTGAGCAGCAGCCACAAGGTCAAGGGAATTGAACAAGAATTCTAAGTTGTCTTGTTCGTTATAGCATGGGAGGATAATGGATAACATTGGTTTGTATATTTCTCGCAAAGTGCGCAAAGTAAAGGAAACGCAAAGTGCGCAATGGCATTTTTTTAGCGAACGTTGCGAAACCTTAGCGGTCTTTGCGTGAAATCTTTTATGGTTTTACTTTATTGTAATACGCTTCCCAATATTGGAAGGTTTTATAATCGTTCGGAGTTCCCCAACAAATGTAATGGTCTACTTCAAACACTTTGGCATTATAACCCAATTGAATCACATCATTAATGCACTCATCTACATAAAATTCATTATTAATTCTGCGGTTTTGTGCGATCATGCGCTCTGCCGCTTCTACAAAAAGTTTTCCCGTTTTGAACCAAAAAGCGCCAACATAAGCGTGTTTGCGAAGTGGGTCGGGCATGTCAAACTTTACTTTTGCTTCGATGATAGTAGAATCATCTTCTTCTACTTCCACCCATCCGTAAGCAGCTGGTTTTGGTAATACAGTTGGATTGTTTCTGAAGGTAAATACAAGGGCATCTGCTTCCTTTTTGGCCTGCTCAAATTTAGCATGGTCATAAAGCATTCCATTGTCACTTGCTCCTATAAACAGCTCTTGGTCATTATTTATAAATTCTTTTGCCAATAGACAAGTGCTAGCTTGACCTTCTGTCAATTGGTCTATCACAATAATTTTAGCATCAGGAAAGTGCTCCACAAGTGTTTTGTCAATACCATATTCTGAAATATGAAAATCTCTTAACACAAATACCATATTTTCATCAGGACCAGGAAGTGCTTTGGCTGCACTAACTACCATAGGCAAGCCCATCACTTGAAGTAATGGTTTAGGCACCGTGTAACCCTTTTCTGTAAAACGGCTTCCAGCACCGGCCATTGGGGTAAGTTTTATAGGTTTATTGTTCATCTATATTTTTTTTACTAAAGGAGCGCTTATGATTTAATTGTTTTAAATATTTCTGCCCAACTAAGATACTCTTCCATGTCCTCGGGAGTGCCCCATTGGCAAAAATGTGGTACATCTGCATATACATTTACATCTAAACCATCTCTCACCATAAAATTATAAGGCAAACTAATAAAATACTCATCGAAAATGGTCACCTTATTGTTCATCAATTCTTCAAAATATTGCTTGATGTATTTGCCTTTTTTAAAATAATAAGTTCCCCCTGAATAATACCCTTTCTCACGGTCGGTTTCATAATCATGTTTTTCGGTGATTTCTAACATGTTCATATTTTTATCGACCAAACATGTGGCATAAAGATTTTTAGGGTGCAACAAATGTGGATGGAATCCAGTGTAACAAATAACAGAACCATCCACTCCAGACTCTTCCATCTGATTTTTAAAATGACTGTAATCCCAAGCCATACTAAAATCACAGTAATTGCATATCACCGGCTCATCATCACCTATTAAGTCATAAATTTTAGATACTGTGTATACCGGTCCTAATTTATGAGAATCTATTCCTACAACTTGAGCAGTAGGCACATATCCCAATAATTGTTCTTTTAAATCAGTAGTTTCCAACATATCATTTCTACAAATGAAAATAAAATCTGTTTCACCTGGAAATAACTCTGTTACATGCTGTATTACAGGCTTTCCATGAATTGGAATTAAGGCTTTATAGGTCTCGTATCCCGCTTTCTTAAAGCGACTGCCTTGCCCTGTCATTGCTATTACTATTTTCATATTGTTGCTAAAAATTCCTTGGGGTAATCCGTATAAAAATGGGTAATCCCCCATTCCAAATATTTTTTAAAATCTTCCATTTTATTGACCACACAAGCACCCATTTTAATTCCTTCATTTTGTACACGCTTTACCTTTTCTAAGGTTATGGCTTCATTTAAATACATTAATGTTTCAAAACCAAATTGTTTGGCTATGAAAATATCCGTTTCTAATCCCGTACCTGGCAACCTATCCCAATGAACAGGAATATTTTTATCATATAACTTAGCTTCGATTAGATATTCACAATTGATATCGTTAAAAGCAATTTGTTCAAAAACACTGCATTGTTTTGCTAGTTCAATAGCTGGTATTATCAATCCGTTGGCTTTGGGTTGTATGCTAACTTTAGTTTGGGTGTTATTGATGCTATCAAATACTTCTGACAATAAAGGAAGAGCATGCATTTGATTCTTATTAAAATATTTGCCAAAATTTAATTGCTTTAATTCCTCATAGTTTGTTTGACTTATTATCGTGTTGACTCCAGTCACTCTTTTTGAAGATTCATCATGTGTTACCACCAAATGTCCATCTTTGGTTTGTTGTATGTCTAGCTCTATCCAGGGGCACCTTAGATTAATTGCACTTTGGAAAGCTTCCATTGTGTTTTCAGGGAACTGAGACATATTGCCTCTGTGAGCATAAATTTGTATCATGATTTTTTTTAAATCTTTTACATCTAATAGTTAATGAGGTTAAACTATTTTGGTTGATTTTTTTACAAACAAATTTTTGCGAAGCAAAAAATAATCTGCGTTAATAATCAAAAGTTATTATTTCTTATTTTTCTGCGAAATCTGCGTTACTATGCTTTCATCTTTTCAAAGACAAAATAAACCGTTAAAAATTGCAACAATCCTTCATAATCAGATTTCCATTTTGGATTATAAACCCCAATTTCTTCCAATTGTGGGATCAATTGGTAGGCGATTAATTCAATATCGTTTTCGGATATAGTGCCATTTAATATCAAATACTGATGAATATTGTCAAACTCATGTTCTACTTTTAATGAATCTATTTGATCTAACTTATCTATTATTTGATCTAATCCAACACCATTCGTAAATCTCAATTTTAGTCCAATTTGTGGTTCAGTTTCCAAGTCTACAGGATTAATTTCGTTTTCACTGTAAAAACTTGCAACGATGTCAGCATGAAGCGCTTGATTTTTAATGTACTTCTCTGAGTCTTGTTCTCTTGTTTTTAATTGCTCCAAAACTTGTTCAGGTGAATAACCTCTTTTGGCTACATCTCTTTTCACTTTCCACCACACCCGTAAATCTTCCTGAGGCTGCATAAAGATTTTTAAATCATAAACATCCAATTGATTTTGAAGATAAAATGAATGTAATCCCTCAAACAAAATTAATTTGTTGGGTTTTAAGAAGGTAGGGATAGTAAACTTACCAGTGTTATGGTCGTAAAAACTCCGTTTAACGGTTTGCCCTATTTTTAAACTTTTAGCTTGGTCTAAATCTTGATGCAAATGGTTGGCCCTTGGGTCTAAATGTGTAAATTTTTTCCAATTTTCATTTCCTCGCTCCCACTTGTGCATATCATCCCCTCGAATTATCGTTGTATTTTGAATTTCAAAAACAGAAGCCAAGGCATTAGTTAATGTAGATTTACCAGCAGCTGAATCCCCGCCAATACCAATCATGTAAGGTTGTGATAAAAATTTAGCCTGAATATTGCTGCTAATACCATTTTTAAATAAGAGGTAAGCCATAATTAATAAGGTGGTTTGCAACAATGTAAAAGCAATGTTTAATAATGTTTCATCATAAACGAAAAGCGGTGAATCTATCGTTGCGAAATTATAGGAATTAAAGTAGTCTGAGTGTTGAATAAATCCGAAATAAATAAAATATAAAAACGACAAAATCACGAAGACCAATTGCTCTCTTTTACCATGCTTAATGACAAAATAAATCAATAAAGGCATTATCCAAAAATACCAACCCTGCATAGGGGCTATCATGAGTGTGAGTGCCAAAAAAGTAAAGGCTAAAAATAATATTAGCTGGTCGCGGTTCACAAATTTGAAACTGAAATACCATAAGACCAACACAAAATAAATGGCTGGTATAAAATAGATTTTAAGATTTGAATTAAACTGATAAAATAAATCAAAAACCTGCTGTTGCACAGGATTGTTGTATACCATATTGACGTAGTCAGCTGAACTAATATATGGTAGATTTAACAACAACACGGTCGAAAACATAATGGACATAACCGTTATTATTTTTTTGAAATCTATCGTAGGAATTCTCCACAAATAAATTATGAAAAAAGGCAGAACCAATACCATGTTGGTTTTACAAGTAATTGCAAATCCTAAAATCAAAAAGGAATACACCCATTTATTTTTAAAAAGAAAATACAATGAACCTATTAAAAATGCCATTGGAATTACATCCAATTGACCATGAAAATAATTAATATAAATTAACACTGGAGACAGCCAATACCAAATTAAAACTTGGCGCGTTTTGGTTTTTAGCCATCTCATTAATACAAATAGGATGCTTAAATCAGCAATAAACAATGGGATTCTGTAAAGGAGGCTATCTGCCAATGAAAACACATCAATACCACCAGGTAAAATCACCCAAAAAATTGCTCTAAAACTTGAAAACAACCACAACATTAAAGGTGGATAAGGAAATTCCGTTCCTGATCCATTCTGAGCAAAATATTCATATGGATTTGCAAACCCAGAGGAAATAAAATAATTTCCAAATGGTGCAAAGAGCTCACTTAAATAATCAGAAGCAAACAGAATAGATAGTACAAACTTTACCAATACCCCAGCCCAAAATAGGCGGGATTTTAAAATAGGTAATTTGTGGGTGCCGTTTTTGTCTTTAAGTTGTATCATAATACTTTCACGCAAAGGGCGCAAAGATTTTTTACGCAAAGGGCGCGAAGGTTAAATTTTATTTACGATACGGTGAATACCGTCTTTTAAATGCTTATTGTTGAAATTAATCAGCAATCCAAGTTTTTTATCTGCCAACTTCAGATAAGTTAATGTTTGAGCAAAATGAACTGGCGCTAGTTGTTCAACTGACTTGATTTCTAAAACTACTATTTTGTTTATTAAAATATCCATTCGATACCCAACTTCAAGTTTCACATCTTTATAAACAAATGGAACTGGAACTTGTGTTTCAACTAATAATCCATTTTCTATGAAATCATGAGCTAGGGCGGCTTCATACGCTGATTCCAATAATCCAGGACCTACTTCAGTATGAAGTTTAAACGCAACATCTAAAACTATTTTTGAAATTTGATTTTCATTCATACTCTTTGCGTACTTAGCGTTTCCTTTCTTTGCGTCCTTTGCGTGAAACTCTTGCGGTTAAACTCTTGCGGTTAAACTTTATAGCCCTTAATCCCCATAGCCTCCGCTCCCTTTATATCTTTCTCCTCACTATCTCCAATCATAATACAGTCTTCGGCTTTCAAGCCAAGCTTCTCCATTGCCAATTCAAACATATATTTCCCAGGTTTTTCAATACCTGATTCCTCCGAGCTCACTAGGAAATCAACATACCTTCCCAAATCCAATTTTACCCACTTTTGCATCTGAATTTGAGCGGTTAAATCGGTTACGATACACATTTTAATTCCTTTTACTTTGGCCTCTTTAAGAAATTCTTCTACTCCCGGCTTGAACACCATGGTTTCTAAAAAAACACTCCAATAGGTTTCTTCCATCTCTAATGCAAATACAGGGTTGCTTTTACCAAACAAGCTTTCACTTGCTTTTTGTGCATAGAGCAAACGGGAATGAGAAGCACCTTGACCATGTAAGTCATGGTGAACTTTATCTCTTCCTGATTTCCATGCTGAATCAAAATCTAAATTGGAAATCCTATATTTCTTTTCTGCTAAAACCTTACATGCTTCATAGCCCGCCTGGTGACAAGGCTGATAGGCATAGATTGTATCGTCTAGGTCTAGGAGAATAGCTTTGAGGTTGGATAGAGGGATGTGATTCATTTATAATATTTTTAACCGCAGAGTCGCAAGGAAAGCCCAGGATTATCTAATAAGTTCGTATTCTTTACGCCTAGGCTTCACCACAAATCAGGTCTTTTTGTACAAACCGCATCCATGGGCATGTCTTTTAATTTATTTTTAAACTCTTCTATTTTTGATGTATCATATCCCTGCAACTCAGGTGATACCAAACAAAACTTAAAGTGTTTTTTCAATATCTTATAATTTTCAGGGTTTAATGGTAAGTCCGTGAAACAATCTACCCATACCCAATCCACCTTCCCTGCAAAATTCATTACAAACTCCAAAGGTTCGAACTCTGAAAAACGAACAGCAATTTTCGATACGCCTTTTTTCATGTATTTGATTAAAAAGGGTAAGGACAAGTCTAAAAAGAAATAATTCTTACTATTAAATTATTTTTATCAAAACTAAAATTCGTTCTTTCTAAACATATGATTTTAAAATTTATAACACTCCTCAAAATCTTCACCATTTTTAAATGCATCTTGAGAATAATGATTTTATCTTTTTGGATGCGTAAATCAAGATCCATAAAATATTCTAAAGATTCATAGTTAATTTATTTAATGCTTTTAATGCGAAGTGTCATATTAAGCATTAATGTTCTCAAAACTATTTTTGAACAGGAATTATTCGCCAAATAATTCAATAATCAGCTCAAAATTTAAACTAACGATACTGTAACCCTCCCTTTTTTAGTACAGGATTCAAAGATAATGTTTCTCATTTAATTCTTCAATATTAAAGGTTCTTTAAAAGCAGGGAGGCTAGCCTCCCTGCTTTTAAAATTAGAATTTTGCTTGCTGTATAGCGCTGGAGGTATTCCTCCCAATGATTCATGAGGTCTGTCGTTGTTGTATTCTTGTATCCATTCTTCAGTCAGTAATCTGACCTGATCCAAGCTATCGAATATGTATGCATCTAATATTTCTCTTCTAAAAGTTCTGTTAAATCTTTCTACGTAGCCATTTTGAGTAGGCTTTCCGGGTTGTATAAATTGCAATTTAATATCTCTCTTGTAGCACCAATCCCCTAATATACTTGATATAAATTCCGGGCCATTATCAACCCTAATAATTTTTGGTTTTCCTCTTTCAATTTCAATATCGTTTAATACATCAGTCACCAATTTTTAGCCTATACTTAAGTGAGCTCCTATTGCAAGAACTTCTCTATTGTAATCATCAATTACATTCAAAGTCCTAAATTTTCTGCCATTGCTCAGAGCATCGTGCATGAAGTCCATTGACCACCCATAGTTTGGCTCTTCTGGGCAGAATAATGGCTCCTTTACTCTAGCAGGTATTCTTTTTCGTGTTTTAGTTTTCTTGTTTAAATTCAACTTCATATAAATTCTTCTAACGCGTTTGTAATTCCATTTTACCCCTTCGTTTCTTATTCTATAGTAAATCATATCTTGGCCATCCGTTGGCCTCTTTAACGCCAAAGAAAGTACCCTGTCTTCTACCTGGCTATCATCTCTCTTCGATTTATATTTGTACACTGTTCGGGATAGGTTCATTAATTTGCAAGCCTTGGACAGACTAAAATTGTATTCAGATACAATATAATCAACCCGTTCCCTGCGGTCACAAGGCTTCAGAACTTTTTTGACAACACATCCTTAAGAACCTTATTGTCTAAGGCCATATCGGCATACATGGTCTTTAACTTTTGGTTTTCTTCTCTTAGTGCTTTTAATTCTGACATTTGGGTAGAATTCATCCCTGAATACTCTTGTTTCCACCTATAAAAAGTAACTTTTTGAATACCCAAGTCTCGGCTTATGTCTTCTGCTGACCTGCCTGTTTCATACTCTTTTAGTGCTTTTAAAATTTGTACTTCTGTAAATTTTGATTTTCTCATATTAGTCGGTTTAAAATTAATTACTTTTTGTAACTTTTTAAACTGTACTATTTTTGGGGAGGGTTACAAACTGATCTGCTAGTATATTTATACAGCTAATTATAAAATATGCTTATTTTTTATTTTGAAATGTTAATAATTGATTCTTAGTAATAACATTTCTAGCTTTAATGGTTTTTATATTATAGAAACTTGCATAATTTAAATTTGTAACATAATTAGAATCATGTGAAATTTCTGAGGTTCTAATTGACCTTGTAAAACTACTAAAATCTAATACATCTAAGGTTAATTCATCAGCACCTCTGTTTTCTCTTAAAATTTGCTCTCTATCTTTCATAAATTTATTTACTAAAAAACTTTCTTTAAGTGTAATAGAATATCTTACAAGAAAGAAGACAATTAAACCCAATATTAAAATAAAGCCAAGGTTGTTAATGCGTTTTTCTGCTTCTACATGCTTATTTAAAAATAATACTAAAGCTATAAATAGGAAAATATAAAATCCCAAATAATACCTATTTCCATATAGCATTGTAGGCCAATATATAGTTAAAGAAAAAAATGAAGCCAAGAACCACTTGTAAGTTAATGCTGTATTCAATAAACTTTTACTATCAAATTTTTTATTAATATATGGAGCCATTATAAAATTAATCTTCTTAACCCTCATGTTTATTACTATATAGGAAGTCAAAATATAAAACAAACTTAATAATATAAATAAGACATAGTTTGGCGTTAATGCTTCTATGTATATTTTAAAAAAATGAATTATATAATCAAATACAGTATTATTGTTTGCCGCGATATTATTATAACTACTTGATTGCATGTATGCCAATTGCTTAAACGAACCTGGTGAAAAAGTTGACAATGAGATTCCAATAACAAACAAAGAAAAAATTAATAAATATCTTTTTTTTAGCTCATTACTTTGCTGTGCTGCTGCTTCAATTAAAATTAAAAAAGACAAGCCAAATGCGATGTTTTGTGGAATTGTACTAACAAAAAAGGTGAAAACTAAGAAAATTGTTTTTGAGTACATCTTTTTGTAAAATAGATAGACCCAAAGCAAGGAGAACATTTCTCCATGTATATAGACACTCCCTGACATCCAATAGAGCAAATCGCCATGAGTATGATACATAAGTAAAAACAAGCATCCATTTACAATTGACGTTAAAATTATTTTATTAATTATTGAAAAACTAACATTTGTCTGTTGCTCAAAAATCTTAACAATTAAAAATGAAATGCCTATAAAAGAAATAGAAGCCAATGGCATTAGAATATCAAAATTTAAATACTTAACTATCCCAAACCAAAACAATCCAAATGGCATTAAAAATTTTGCATCCCAATTCATATAATGGTCAATTGCAAAATTTAACAAAGATTGAGTTTCTAACATTTTAGGGAAAACATAATCATCATTATATTTCCATCTAAAAAATGAAATTATAAAGAATACAATCAATGAAGACAATGATAAAAAAACCGCAATAAATTTTTTTACTTTATTTTTAATCATATTTATATATTTTTTATCAATTCACCAACCGTTTTATTCCAACTCAAATTTTCTTCTGCATAATTTCTCATTTCATTTGGATGATTATGATTTTTACGCATTTTTTCAATAAATGAGACTACCTTATCCATATCGATTAACTGACTGTTGTTAGGTAAGTTCAAATAATAATCCGCTCCTTTTGTTCCCTCAATATCTGGCATTGTGTTGGCTTGAATAAATGGAAGTCCTCGCGCATAATAATCTCTGCTTTTAAGGTTCGTGGTTTCATTAAACTGAATCATGTAATTTGCCAAATTACTTACCCCAACATCAACACCGTTAATTAATTCTGCTAATTTATCATCTTCTAAACGATCGGTTAATTGAATAAAAGATTCTTGAAAATCCTCAGGATTATATACTTTTCCCGTAATATATAATTGACAAGGGATATCGGGTCTTGCTTTGATACTGGCAATCAAACGCTCCAAACCTGCCCATGGCTGTTGCATCGAACTTCCTTTTAAAAAAACAAAGGAATAAACCTTAGGATTCATAGGTAAAAAAGTTCTTACTTTAACGTTAGGACAATCTGCGCCATCCCTGTTGTAAATAGTTTTTGCCTTACTCAAGCTTTTAAGCTTAAGCATTTTGGCAAATTCAGGTGTAAATGCTACCACACCTTTTAGTTTAGGTAATACAAACCAAAACAATCTGTAATGCATGAACCAAATGAACCAAAAGTATTGAAACCAACCAATAATCCATGATGCAGTTGAATTGGATTTGTTTGCTTTTCTCTCTTGAAAGTTCTCTGCAATAGAATTTGAAGGAATATATAAATATATTTTATTCGCCCATTGTTTTAACATCTTAAAATAGGCTGTTCCTGGACTACCATGGCGAATAAACAGAATGTCAAAGCTCGCATCCTTAAGCGCCTCTATAATTTGTTTATAATGGAACTGCTCCTCATAGTTTTTTTGAAAAAACTCGTATTTTTTTGAATAATTTTTTAGTGGTTTTAACACTATATATTCTCCAAAAGAAGTGTCCACCTCTACTTCTTGTGTAAAAAACCAACCTATAGCTTTCATACCATGCGCATTCATCTCTTTGACTTGGTTCACCACTTTTTGTTGAACACTTGAAGCTTTACTTCCTCCTATATAAACATAGATTAAAGTCATGCATTCGGACAATATAGGTTGTAGATCAAGTCTTTATTACTGGCCGTTTTATTATCAGATAAATTAAATATAATTTGATTGGATTTTTTATTAGCCAGTACTTGCTCTAAATATCTTTTGGAAACAATCAACAATTCTGACTCTAAAATTACTTCTTCTAAATTTTTTATTCCTGAATACAAAAAAGGAAATTCAATCCTAACATTGGCTGAATTAATATCCTCATCAAATATCGCTATTTCATATTCAGTTTCCTGCTGTCTTAATGCCAATAAGATTCTCAAAATAGGACTTTCTCTAAGATCATCCGAATGGTTTTTAAATGTAACACCGACAAAACCTAATTTAAGTTTTTCGAATGCTTTGATTTTTTCTATGATATCTGCAATAAATGAATCATTACTTGGAATAAGGCTTTCAATAAGTTTAAAACTTCTGTTTGATTTGGTTTTTAAATGTTGTAATTCTCTTACATCCTTTGGCAAACATGAACCTCCAAATGGTGTTCCAGGTTTTAAATACCTTGAAGAGATGTTTAATTTATCGTCAGCTACAAATATTTGATGAGAGTCATATACATTAACACCCAATTCGGCGCCCAAGCCAAAGATTTCATTTGCCCATACAACTTTTAGGGCATGGAATCCATTGTCTATATATTTTGCATACTCAGAAGTTTTATAATCAGTTATAAAAACAGGCGCAGTTTTATCTGAATGTATTATGTCAATTAGTTCATCATAGTTTTTGCTTTTTTCTGCCCCAAGCACAAACCTTCCATAGTTGAAAAAATCCTTTACTGCAGTACCCTCTCTTAAAAATTCAGGATAAAAAACAGTTTGCACATTGGGAAACTTTTTAGAAATATATTTATCTATCAACATTTCTGTTGTACCTGGTGGCACTGTACTTCTAAATACAAGGTATTTTTTATCCTCTTCTTTAAGAAATGAACAGATTTCAATAACTACATTGGTTAGATAATCTAAGTTTACTTCACCGCTTATTTTGCTGGGTGTTCCTACGCAAGTAATTAAAATATCTGATTGTTCTATTAATTCTTTGACGTCTTCTGTTGGAATAATCAGTCCTTTCCCCAATCCAGATTGAATCAATTCTTCTACTTGCGGTTCTAAAATTGGACTTTTGCCTTCTTTAACTGCAATAACTTTTTGTTTTTTTACATCTGTACAATAAACAGTATACCCTTGTTTTGATAAGCAAGCTACATTTACTATGCCAACATACCCTAAACCTAATATTCCTATTTTCATTATATTACTTTATTTTTTTACTCAAATATTGCACAAAAAAATTTCTTTACCTATTTATTATATTTCCAAATCAATTTGCCGAGGTAAATTTTTTGATTTAACTAATAACAAACAACTTTTCTATCTACCGTATTATTTGCACATTAATTCTGAAACATGCATCTTAATACTTATTTTGGACTTAAACCAAAGGTTTTATTTGCATTATACAATTCTTCTTTCTATTAACTGTCTTTTACGCTATCTAATAGGTCTTTCTTCAATTCACTATTAAACTAATATTTCAAAGGACTTCTTTTTACAAATTTAAATATTCTTGTCCTTACTGTTTCATACACATTGCATTTCATAGCTTCACTCACGAGCAACTTTGTGAATCTTTGTCCAATTTTACCGCTTGTAGACAGCTAAAAAACAAAGGTTACTAATCGCTATCCCAAGAAGGAAATTAGAATTTCAACACTTTTTATTAAGAATGCTCAATCAAAATTTCTTTTTAATTCTTAAAACAATTTTCAAAAAATTCATTATGCACTATGCATTCTTTAAATGATTTTTCACTAAAACCATAAGGTCCACAGAGTGATTAGTTAGTTTTTCAAGGTGTATAAGATACTTTTTACAGTTTTCATTATCTTTAATTTCTTGATTTATAATGTCTAAATACTATAAAAAATACAGATCTCAAACCTATTAACCCTCTTTACAATTGATCATTATAAATTCCCATAATTATTTCAACTATTCTCTCGACTATACTCTCTTCTAACTCATAATACATTGGCAACCTTAACAAAGTATCTGAATAAAAATCTGAATTAGGCAAGATACGCCTATCGTGTTTGGTTTGATAGAATGGACTTTTATGCAAACTTAAATAATGAAAAACTGAATGGATTTCTTCTTTTTTCAATGCATCAATTAAGTTTATCCTGTGTTCTAGATTTTGACAAACCACATAAAACATGTGGGCATTGTTTGCGGCATAATCGGGCACTAAGGGAAGTTTAAGAACACCCTTTTCTTGCAGGGTTTGCAATCCTTCCCAATACTGTTTCCAAATGGACTTGCGTTTATTTTGTATCTCTTCTAAGTGTTCCAATTGTGCCCATAAAAAAGCGGCTATTATTTCCGATGGTAAAAAAGAAGAACCTACATCTACCCAACCATATTTGTCTACTTCGCCTCTAAAAAATGCAGAGCGGTTTGTGCCTTTTTCCCATATAATTTCTGCTCTTTGGGCAAATTGTGGATCATTTACCACCAACATTCCCCCTTCGCCAGAAATAATATTTTTGGTTTCATGGAAACTGAAAGCCGCCAAATGGCCGATACTTCCCAATGGCTTTTGAATGCCATCTTTACCCGTATAATAACTGTCAATAGCTTGTGCAGCGTCTTCCACCACAAATAGATTGTTCTTGGCAGCCAAGTCCATAATGGCATCCATATCACATGATATTCCGGCATAATGCACAGGCACAATGGCTTTGGTTTTGCTTGTTATTAATAACTCTAGAGATTGCGCATCTATATTAGGATTTATCTTCATTGAATCTGCAAACACAATCTTTGCACCTCGCAGTACAAAAGCATTGGCAGTACTAACAAAAGTATATGAAGGCATAATAACTTCATCTCCAGATTTAATATCTAATAGTATGGCTGCCATTTCTAAGGCATCTGTGCATGAAGTTGTGAGTAAACACTTTCGAAAACCATACTTATTTTCAAAATAATTTTGGCATAATTGGGTATACTTGCCATTGCCAGATATTTTACCGGATGCAACCGCATCGGTAATATAGGCTGTTTCTTTGCCTGTTAAAAAGGGTTTGTTGAAAGGAGTCATTTTAAAAAGGTATAAATTTAGCTTTTGCTGGTAATAAAAACTTCATAAACATAACTTCTTCAGTTGTTAACTTTTTAGTATATTTTCTTGTAGACACATCAAAATAAGAAAATTCATCATTTTGATTTATGTTAATTATGTCTTTTACGATTTTTATATTGTGTGGTTTATCAATGTTTCTTTCAAAATCATTAAGGTATGATTGCATTTTTTTAAATTTATAATCTAAAGTATTATCTACAAATTGATATCCAACTTTATCAGATATACTTTTAGCAGGTGATCCAGCATATATCTCATTAAAATTCATATTTTTAGTAATTACTGAACCAGCCATTGCCATTGACTTATCTTCTGCTATAATTGGCGAAACAATACAATGTCCAACAAACCAAACATCATTACCAATTATTGCAGGTTTTTCTGATAGAAACCTAGAACCTTCTAAAGTATCTCCAAATTTAATATGACTCCAAATTTGTGAATGTGCCCCTATACCGCAATTATTACCTATTGTTGTTCCACCAATACAATCAATAATAGAAAACTGTCCTATCCAAGCATTGTGCCCTATTTTACATGGCAAATATCCGTGAATATTAGTATTGTGTTGTATCTTACTATAGTCACCTATCTTAAAATCATCACAAATAATTTGAACATTGGAACCAATATAAACATTATCTCCTATGATAATATTTTTTGCATTTCCATTTAAACCTACAATTTTTGCTGTAGGATCTATATAAGAATTTTTGCCAATACTTAGATTATCTGTTTTTATATTCATTTTAAAATGTTTTATTTTCAATTACATATAATGGTCTAGCTTTTACAGCTTCAAATATTTTACTTATATACAAGCCTACTATACCTAATATAAAGATAAGCAATCCTGATAAAAACCAAATTGAAACGAGTAAGCTAGTATAACCTGTAATAGTTATACTCCCAATATAAAATCTTACAATACTTACTATTGCAAAAATGAAAGAAAAGAAAGAAATTAAAAATCCCAATTTTACCGTTAATTTTAATGGCTTATCACTATATGCTAAAGCTATATCTAACCCTAAATTGATTAGCTTACTCCAATTATAAGAAGTTTTACCCTCCAATCTTTCTGCATGTTCAACATTGATGTTAGTTGAATTAAAACCAATCCATTTAACCATTGGAGTAAACGCTCTCATCGGCTCTCTCAATTGAATTACTTTTTCAACAATATTTTTTGAATAAATTCCAAAATTAGCAATTGTACCATCTTGGTCTATACCTGACAAATATGAAAAAGTTTTATAAAATATTTTTGAACTTAATTTTTTAATGAATTTATCTTTTCTATTAAACCTTCTTGCAAAAACAATATCAAAACCTTCTAATGCTTTTTGGTATAATTTGATAATTTCCTCTGGTCTATCTTGTAAATCACAATCCATTACAACTACCCACTCTCCAGCTGCATTGTCTAATCCGCAAGTAATTGCATGATGCTGACCAAAATTTCTTGATAATTTGATGCCTTTAATTCTTTTATCCAAATTGCAGTTTTTTTCTATTTTCTCCCATGAGATGTCGGGACTACCATCTTCAACTAATATGAGTTCAAAATCATCAGTAATTCTCGACACTTCCGTTACTATTCTTTTGACTAACTCGTCTAGAATGTTCTCGGCTTTATAAACTGGACTTACAATTGAAATTTTCATTTTAATAACATTTCTTTATAATTTATATATCGATAATGAACCTAACTGGGCCGATTTTTCAAACCCTGGTATTTCATTTAAAGTTGAAATAATATATTTTACATTGGCTTTTCTTAATTCAATTAAATTCCACTTTAGCGCAGTTGTAATTTTATTGCCATTTTCTAGTTCATTTGAAAATAAAAAAGCTTTATTAGAAAAGAAATCCATTTCCTTTGAAAGTTTATATTCTTCACTATTAATTGTCTTCCAATTTTTCCATTTCTCCAATGGATAGATATTGAGATAAGCATCGTAAGTTTTATAACCATTGAACAATGCAATACCGGGCACAAAACCCAAACAAACAATATTGCTTTTTTTAATCTCAGGGAAGTTTTGTGAAATCTTTGTAAAATCGGCTATTTTATAATAGTTTTCAAACGTTGAATACTCATTTTGGCTAGACTTAATAAAGGTTTGAGCAAATACATTTTCGGCATCCTTTGATCCATAATAGTCATTGGGAAAAACCAAGAACATTGTCCATAATACCTGAGAAAGGATTAATAATTTACTTATTTGGCCAATTTTGATTACTCTTAAGACAAAAGCAAATAATCCATACCATAGAAATGGAAAAATAGCCCAAAATCGAATATTGATTTGCACATTTCCTAATATACCGCTGTACGGAATGTATATAGTCATAAAACAAAAGAACAATATCAAAAATGGCACAACTAATATTGACAATAAATCATTCAATTTTCTTTTAACAATAAGATAAATGCCTAAAAAGAATGCAGAAATAAATACAAGTATATGTAAACTATGAAAGTGATAATGACCGAACAGAAAACCTAGTATAGTTGTTCCAATAACACCTTTGAAATTAAGTTTGCTTTGACTGGCTATCTCAGAAACTCTATTGGACTCAAATCCAGAGAGGATTAGTTCAATAAGTTGGTATTCTGAAACAATAGTGAAGATGCTTAGAACTATAAATGGTAAAAAAATTCTAAAACTTAAATTCCAATGATTGTAAAAAACACCTAATAATGAAAGTAAAAATAATGTTGGAAAACCAAACATGTTTCCAATTGGAAGAGAGCTAAAAAATGGAAATAAAATTACAATTAACCAATGGTAAACTGTATTTTGTTTTTTAAAAATACCAACCAATGCCCATGCCAATATTGGCAATCCTGCAACAGTCATACTTGCTCCAGGAAAAAATGGTAAAAAAGCAAATGCGAGAGCAACGCCGTTCAGTATTTTTTTATCTTTTGAAATAAATGATTGAATAAAAGTCCTCATCCCAAAAAAAGCGATAAGATGTTGGATGGCATAGTGAAAGACATATGCAAATAATGGAGGAAAAATATAAAAACTCAAACTCAAAAAATTCCATGCAGATGGAAGAGTAGCTCTTGGAACTCCTCCCATCACACCATCTACAATTGTTTGTCCTGAAGCAAAATAGGCCTCTGAATTACCTAAAAAAACCAATAAAGGTATCGTTCCATCCATATTGTCATGGATTAAAAACAAAGCTTTATTGGGCATAAATATGACTGGAAAGAAATATACAAACAACAAGACAGCTGAAAGCCATTCGTAAGGACATTTCCTAATTGATAATACTATTTTATTCACTTATATTTTGTATAATGTTGCCAACCATTTTATTCCACCTCAAATTTTTTTTGCAAAATTTCTCATTTAATTTGGGTGATTATAATTTTTATGTTTTTGTTCTATGAATACGACTCTGTAACCCTCCCTTTTTTAGTACAGGATTCAAAGATAATGTTTCTCATTTAATTCTTCAATATTAAAGGTTCTTTAAAAGCAGGCAGGCTAGCCTCCCTGCTTTTAAAATTAGAATTTTGCTTGCGGTTCTAAAATTGGACTTTTGCCTTCTTTAACAGCAGTAACTTTTTGTTTTTTTACATCTGTACAATAAACAGTATACCCTTGTTTTGATAAGCAGGCTACATTTACTATGCCAACATAACCTAAACCTAATATTCCTATTTTCATTTTGTTATTTTATTTTTTCTCATAGATTACAAATTAGTTCACAGAATTTTACTTATCTTGATTAGTGTGTTAATTTATGGCTTATAAAAAAGATTCGTATTTGTCAACTCAAAATTCATACCTAGATTATTTTGTCTTACTAGTCCATTGAATTCATTTTAATAGATCTTAAGGAATCTAGCACTCACCCTGAGAAGCTAACGTTAAACTTAAAAATCAACAGACTGCCTATACTTCTTTTAAAGATTTTGGTACTCCATATTTTTTAATTTCCTTTTGGTGGCTTAAGACAACTTAAGCTCAATCTTTATAGCACATATACATTCACAAAAGATTTGCTTTTTTATTCTTTGTTAGTTTAATTAATTTTATTGTTTTAAGTAAAAAATAAATGCCAATAATTTATAAATTAGGCGTTATCAATATTAAACTATTGACTATTTATTATTTCTAATTTATCTGAAAACCCTTTTGTAACTAGAGGAAATGAAAATTGATTTATATCAAAAAAACTAAAATCAACAGGGACGTCCCCATTGATGTATAATGGCAATTCGTTATCAATATTTTCCGGCAATATATGAATGCCAACTTTTTTCTCCTTAATAAATTTCGAAACTGCACCCTCCTCGCCAACATATATTATTGGAGTCTGAGTATAGATAATTTCACAAAACTTGGTAGAGATTATATCTTTTTCACTTTCAGGGAAAAAAACCAAATATGCTTTTGCATTTTTGATTTTAACAAATAAATCTTCTTCCGGAATGAAAGGAAGTAATTTAATTTTGCTCTTTGCTTTTTCTATTTGGAGCAAAGGGTAAGAATGATTGGTATAAATATCCCACTTGAAATTATTAAAATTATCCTTATTTAAAAGTTTTAATAATTTATTGAATATAGGTTCTAAACCATCATATATTGTGCCTCCATAAATAAAACCAGACCTATCAGCAGTATCATCTAGTTTTGAAAATTTAATAGGATCAAAAGCATGTGGTAATAAATATAAATTTTGTGCGGATTGTGGATACTTTTTAATTAAATAATCACCTATGCTTTGTGTCGAGTAACTAATAATATCAGCAAATTCCATTACCCTAGTTTCCTGAAATTCTTGATAGCTTTTTTGACGAGTTGGCAAATTTTCCATTCCATAAAGACTACCCCATGTCCATTGGTCCCTAAAATCACATACCAGCTTTACCTCTTTGTGTTTTTCCTTAAACAATGTCCCATAATGCAACAAAGAGAAAGGGCCACCAGTCATGACAAGAACATCAATCCCCTTCTTATTATATATTGTTTCTAAGATTTCTAACAAGGGGGTTTCCCAAGCAATACTTTTATCAAATATGTTATTTTTACTAAATAATCTGCTTGCTAAAATTGTTAAATGATAAAAACACTTTTGCTTAAAAGTTAAATTAATTCCATTTAACCAATCAGGGTAATTTTTTGGTAATGTATTAATATCAATATCTTTGAAATCAGAATCATACCATTTATTATCTACTCCATAATCTGAACAAATTACTCCAACATCGTGACCTAGTTTAGATAAATACTGACTTAATTTAGCCCATCTTCTTCCTCCTATTTCATTTGATGGAGGAAAAGTATATGTAACAATTGTAATTTTCAAACTAATAACTTCCAAGTTACACTGCTATTTTTCATACAATTTTGGTATGGCATTTACAATTTTAATAACGCTTTCAAAATCTATACCTAAGGTATCTAAATACCATCGGATATTTTGATACCTTGGTTGGTTTTCATCTTCCACCAACTCTAGAGCCCTCTCTCTTGTAATTTGCCCCTCTCTAATTTGGTTACTTCTAAATGTATCGTGTTCTGAAAAACCTGCAACAGTATAATACACATAATTATAAAACGCAGCAGTTCCATCTCCTATTCGCCATGTTGTGTTAGTATCTGGCGCTAATTCCCATCCATAATCATTTACTAATGTTGCATTGATAACATCTTCTTCCCAACGCCAATAATCGAATATGTGGTAATAGTCTAATTTCTTTACAATACTTCTATAATACTCCCCAGATAAAGTGTCCCAAAGTGACGAATTAAAATAACCCGGACTATCCATCATGACGCGGAAACGCTTTAAGTGATAATGCCACTGTTTCATTGCTCCTGTGCTATATGTTCTTTCTTCCTCAAAATCTGGTTTAATCCCCAAAAAGCCAGTTTTAAAAAAAGTGGTCTCCATAGGATTAAAACCCCAAAGATTTAATTCAACACCAGTTTGCTTCTTTACATCGTCAATATGTTGGAAAAAATGCTTATCACCAGCAGTTAAAATTGCCATCATTCCTAGATGAGGCGCCTTTAGCCATGCTTCTAAATTCATTCGAATATTTTTTCTTTTTTTTGAAATATCAGCGGCTATAATGATATTTTCTACCCCTAGTTCGCCACACATTCTACTGATGTTTCTCCTTCCTAAGTCCGTAACCATTCCCCAATCATAAGTATAGGTTACAGCTCTTAATCCTAATTCCTTTGCTACTAAAAGCAATCCATAACAACTGTCTCTTCCACCAGAAAAAGGAACTATACATTCCAATCCCTCTTTTTTCCTGTAGGGCTCTACCAATTTAAATAACTCTTCTTTGGGTTTTGGATTATTTCGTGGTTTATAATTATGACAATAATTGCAAACCCCAAACTCATCAAATCTTATAAAAGGCATTGTTTCAGGCAAAATACACTTCGTACATCTTTTAATTTTATGTGTTTTATATTCAAGTAAAGATGCCTGTGTTTTGTCAAAAATAAATTCAGGTATTAGATTTTCTTTTCTACCTATTATATCCTTCAAATTGTAATTTAAATCATTTGGTATAGGTATGTCAATCATTTGAAATGACCCATTAATCTGGGTAACTTGATAGCAACCTACTTTATTTAGCGGATATTTTTCAGATGCAAAATAAATGGCATTGCCTTTACTACCGGTATATAAGCTGCCATTATTTGAAAACAATATTAACTTACCTAGACTCTGAATTACTAATGCACAAGATACAACCCCTTTGCATTTTTCTAGAATCACTTCCGCCAGCTGCTCAATTGGTTTATTTTGATTTAAATGTTCAATTGTAATAGCATTTATAACTTCTGAATCTATCTTATACTTTCTTTCAACGGATAAGTTTTCCCATATTTCACCTTCATTTACAATAATTCCATTGTGTAAAACAAAAATATTATCTCTAATTACAGGTTGATTATCTGACAATCCATTTGTTATAAGTCTACTATGGCCTAATACAATGGTCGAATCATAGGGTTTGACTATGTTAATCAATTTTTCAATACTATAATCCGCTCGAATTATCTGGTATTGATGTTTTTTCAAATATATTAATCCA
This sequence comes from Bacteroidia bacterium, assembly GCA_044357345.1. Classification (GTDB taxonomy): domain Bacteria; phylum Bacteroidota; class Bacteroidia; order NS11-12g; family UBA955; genus JABMMZ01. The sequence continues at coordinate 39,644 of JBIKPR010000003.1, read as the reverse complement.
CTCGAATCTTTTCCTCTATTTTGTGAATGAATTGCTAATTGATTTAAATCATACTTATCTACATTTTTTTGAGCTATAATGCCAAAGATTCCACACATTTTTTTTATATTTAGATTACAATAATATCATTAAATAAGTTTCTCCCAAACACTTATTTCATTAAATTTATGTTGACATTCAACCAAGTATCTCGAACTAAATTGGCATCTGCCCCACCTGATTTATAAGCAAGAATTAGTTCATCCTTTTGTTTTTGTTCTTTTACAGTGTCAAGTACCCACTCTTTTAATGCCCCATTAAACCAAAATTCCACTGGACTTCCTATGCCAACCTTGAATGTTCTTGTTCTTACGGTTTCATCCATTTTGTCTTTCATGGCTTCTCTTAGCAACAATTTTGTAAAACCTAGACCTATTTTAGTACTTGTAGGCAAAGAGAATACATAAGTTACCAAACGCCAATCCATAAATGGCATACGAATTTCAACACTGTTCATCATGGATGCTCGATCAAAATTTCTTAATAATGCTGGCAAACAATGTTCAAAAAACTCATGGTAAACCATTCGCTCTTCAAACGGTTTATGGCTAAAATCATAGGGTTCTCCTAATGGTTTTGGCATTTTAAAAGGCAAATAGCCAAGCATTAAATCGGTTTCCGGTTTAAACATTTTACGTGCTACCCCTTTGACAAATCTTTTACTAGCCGATAAAAGTCCAGACTCTTGTTGAATATTTTTTTCTAATCTATCCATTAAAGCTTTTCTATTATCAGGATGGTAGGTTTCAACTAAAACCTTTTTAATTTCTTCTCTTTGCTTGGGATAATTATTGTATAGGTTATTATTAAATAGATTATAAACCATATCACGGTAGCCATACAACATCTCATCTACCCCATGTCCATCCATTGATACAGTAATTCCATTCTCTCTCATTCCCTTATAAACTGCAGAAACTGCTGTTATTGGCGAAGGTGAAATAAAATCACACAATTCTGTATCTATTTCTATTTGCTTACCCAAATCCGAGAAATCAGTTTCAATATAATTTATATTGCCTCCTACAAATTTAGCCGCGGCATCTGCGTATTCTTTTTCATTTTGAGGCAGGCCAGGAAAAATGGCAGAAAAGGCCCTTTGGGAATCTTTGTTTACTCTGCCTAAACTTTCTGTTTGAAGAATGTCATAAACGACGCTGTATACCGAAGAAGAATCCAATCCTCCACTTAAAGCTGTAGCTACAGGAACATCACTCACCAACCTGATTCGGCATGCATCTCTGAACAATTCATAAAACTTCTCAGCTTGTGCTTCAAATGTTTTAGGTATTTCTTTGTGCAAATGGTCATCTATGTGCCACCAACGTTTTTGTTCAATGGTTTCATTTTCTTTGGTAACATACAGATAATGCCCCGGCAAGATCTGCAGAATATCTTTGAAAGGTGTGTATCCTAAACCTTCAAGTGCATAAGAATCTTTTTGATTTAGTCTGAGTAATTCGTCATCGAATTCTCTTTTAAATCCATCTAAAAACTTAAATGCTCTTGTTTCGGAAGCAAAAGCAAAAAAGTTATTTGCTTGGTGTGTGTAATACAATGGTTTTATCCCAAATCTGTCTCGAGCTAGAAATAATGTTTTTTCTTGTTCATCCCATATAGCAAAAGCCCACATGCCATTGAATTTATCTAAGCAAGCTTTACCCCATTCTGCATAAGCAACTAGAATTACTTCTGTATCTGTGTCTGATTTGAAGGTATGACCCAATCCTTGTAGTTCAACTCTTACATCTATAAAATTAAAAATTTCCCCATTGTAGGTTATCCAAAAACGCCCCTCAGCGTATGACATAGGTTGCTTTCCATTTTCAGATAAATCTAGAATTGACAAACGACGCTGACCCAAACCAAGTGTTTCATTGTCAAACAATTCATAACCTGCCCCATCGGGACCGCGATGCACCATTGAGTCGGTGAATCTTTTTAATGTTTCTAATGAAACGGGGGTGTTGTTAAGGTTATATATTCCAGAGATACCGCACATTTTGTATTTATTTGTTTAAATGTATACTTTAAGAGTTGATTATTTATATAGGTTTTGGAAGGTTTTTACCTTTTCATTTTAGAATTTGATGTGATAGTCTAAACAATAGAAGATTAAATTGCAAAGGAAATTATATAAGATTTCTTATCTTGTCTTTAATGGTCTGTTAGTGTTATTTAAAACAAACTCAAAGTTTCTTCAAGTTTTGCTTTTGGCAAGGTTAAACATACCCTGAAATAATCTTTAAATTGTTCACCATAATGAGCGCCTTGGGTGACGATAATGCCCTTTTGTTCCAGAGCTTTTATAGCACTTTCGATGTCTTGATAATGAGGTGTCACTTTAACTAAGAGGTAAAATGAAGACTCGCTTTCCAAAAATGAATATCCCTTACTTTTTAAAATGACTTTTGCGGTTTCATAGCGATCTTTATATGTTTCTGCACAATATTTCGAAAAGGAGTCATAGCAATCTCTGCTCATATTTTCCATTAAAAACATGGATAAACTATTGATGCAGGTACTTATATGTTGGTTAAACAAATTGAAGTTAGAAACAAAGTCTTCACTTCCTTGCACATATCCAATACGCATTCCTGCCAATGCCATAGATTTTGACAAAGAACCTATCCTTATTAGGTTCGAAGCATTCAAATTTTCATGCAAATTATTTTGCTTAGCAAAATTAAGATCTTTATATACCTCGTCTAAAATTACCCAAATTCCAAGATTCTCACAAAAGCCAATGATTTCGCTTATAAAATCAGGTGATAATAATTTCCCCGATGGGTTGTTCGGATTATTGAGCATTAAAACTTTTGAATTTGATGATAGCAAGCATTTCTTTAAGTTCTCAATATGATAGTTATTTAAATTAAAGTCGTATTCAAATCCAGACCAACGCAAACCAAGACTTTTGCAAATATCTGGGTAGCTTAGCCAATAAGGCTGCAACAACATAACGTGATCATCTGGATTACAAATAGTTTTTAGGGTTAAATAAACCCCAAACTTAGCACCATTGCATAAGCTTATTTGTGTGCTTGGATTTATGCTAGGATTGCTGTTGAAAACCAACTTATGTAAATTAGTCAATGCTTTGGTGGAGCCTTTGGTTTGTCCGTAAGCAAAATTAGGGTTTTTGCAATATTCCAAACAAAGTGTATTGATTTCTGTTGGAGGTAAAATATCTGGACTGCCAACGGCTAAATTTGCAAAAACTTCCACCTCGGTTAAACCCTTTGACATGGAGGCAGAAGGCGTAATGTAATTTAAAGTTGAATTAAAGTTCATTTAAATTGCTTTTAATACTTCCATAAAGTCACCATAATTTTTATCTGCATCAAAATTCTCTTTCCAAAATTCTTTCACCCCTTTTCTAAAGGTCTCATCTCTTGAATTTAACTCTAAAAATTCTTCGATCTTGTTGGCCGCTTGAGCAGGTTCAAAATCCAAATCCAATAAAACACCAGTTTGCTTATTTACTATTTCAGGAACACCACAAATACTACAACCCAAAACTGGTATTCCAAAACTGATAGCTTCCATTAAACTTACTGGCAAACCCTCTAAACTACTTACATTAACAAATAAATCGACATGATTATATTCATACCATTGCATTAATTCTGCGTTGACAACATATCCTTTAAATGTAAAAGCATCTTCTTTTAATATTCCTTCTGCCTTATGTATTAATTCTATCATTCCTTCGCCACTACCAAAATGAGTCCAATAAAATTGGATATTTAAATTGGCTAATATTTCAACTATCAATTGAACTCTTTTGAGTGGAACAAAATTAGAGCATGAAACGATTTGATAAACTTTGTTATTGGAAGTAGGATTGTTTCCCTTCTCAATTACACCTAATTTAGAAACTTGAATGTTTGATGAATTTGGGAAACGTTTTTGAATGTATGTTTGTCCATATTGAGATACTTGCAGTACTTTTTTGAAAAAAGGTAATTCAACATAACGAAAAGGGTGGTAACCCCTGCCTTGTTGCTGTTCGTCAAAATCAAATCCATGGGTTCTACATACTAATTCTCCCTTCATTCCCATTTGCTTTGCTATTGTTAGTATAGAAGCCCAGTCGTTAAACCAATATGAGTATAATAGGGCGGAGGTTCCCGAGAACTCTTTTTTAATTAAAACTGCATTATTTAACAACCCTGCAAGTCGCTTAAAATTCCAATTGAATTCTGTAATGTATTTTATTCGATGCGGAGATTTGATAAATTCTGATACAAACCATTTTAGAAATACCATCCAATATCTTAACATTAATTTTCTTAAATAAACAGGATGGTTAAGTTTAAATTCTCTTATTTCTACATTAGGTGGAATGCTTAACATTTCTGTCCCATGCCCAGTGGAAGGGTAGATAATTACTTTGTCAAAGGCCTGAGATAGATAATGAATCTCTGTTTCTAAAAACGGTTCGCCGCCTTTAAATGGGAACTTATCGGTGAATAAAAAAACTATTTTACCCATTCCAATATTGATTTCTTTAGGATATTGATTCTTGTTAGCAAAACAATCCTATTTATAAATGCTACAATTAACAATTTGGATTTTAAAAAAACCAATAAAAAGTTATCCTTCAATGGTAAGCTTCGAACTGACTTTATCTCCATTATCCTTCTTATTTGATTCAGAAAATACTTTTCATTATAATCAATAAGCCAATCATAAGCATTTTTAGCTGAGAGTTTAAATTCTACTTTGTTTTTATGAAAATCCTCTAACCTCTCTGCAATTTGATCTTCATTATTTGCATTTAACATAGGATATAAATCTACATTTTTTGATTTATAATAACCGTCATGTCTATATCCCATATACATACATTTTGATGCGATTATTTCAGTATTTGAACAATACAAATACCAGCTTTCTACGCCAAACTGTCCAACACCAATATCTGCATACGATAATACTGACAACAATTCTTTTCTGAGCATAAGTGACAACCAATAAATATTTTTATCTATACCTAATTCTACCGCTAATTGCTTTGTATGCTCAACATCTGCGCCATATTCAAAAAGTAAAATTGCAACTTTAACACTTTGGTTATTATCCAAAAACTTTCTCACCCCTTTTAAAAATACATCGTTTCCTTTTGAAATATGTTTAGGGGCAGTTTTCCACCATTGACGACCTTGTTGGACAATAAGTAAATCAGATTCACTTTTAATTTTTTCAACCTTATCTTGGTATTTAAATGAATTTTTTCTCTCTACATTTGGATAATATAAAAATGGCAAAGGATTTATAACTTCTCCCTTAAAGCCAATTTTACTAATTGCTTCTGAAATAAAATCATTGTTTATACTCATTGGCATGTAACGTGTGTTTTTTATACCCGTTTTCTGCAATTTAGAAGTTAGAATTTTTTCAATTTCCCATAATTGTGGAATTACAAACTTCGATTTATAAAATGGCCAGTCAAATAAATCTGTACCTGCCCATGCATACATATCTAAACGAATATTGATTCTGGACAAAATAGCAGGTGCATAGTCTGTTCCGATATAAAAATCATATCCCAATAAATTGCTTGTAATTTTACTTATTGGAATGTTCATCACTTCACCAAACTTCATCTCTAATTTTATGGTGTTAAACTTAATATCTTCTGAATTAATATAGTCTGCTTCAGGCAAAAAATGATCATATTCGTATAATAAAAACAAATCTACATGATGTCCCATTACTGCCAAATATTGTGCAGTAGGTGACAAAATATTATTCATATTACCTATACAAGCTATTCGCATTTTAATCAACTAAAAACTTAATATAAGATACAACCTTATTTGCTAACTCTGTTGCTTCTTGCCTATTTGCACCAGCGGTTATCACATGTCCAGCTCTTTCCAGTGAATTTTTCAAATCGCCGACTAAATCACCTGGTTTCTTCACCAATCCGATGTCCAGTATACCATCCCATTGCTTTACAGTGTCGATATTTTGCACCTCTTTTAAAATTCCATAAGGTGGATTGAAAAATCTATATACAGCGCCTCTTTTCAAAATATTAAGATTATTGGGTTTGGATCCGCAAAGGACATCAGCACAAAGGGCTGGTGCATTTATTCCTGAAACTTGCTCGATTATTGTGTGATAAATATGACCTCCACCCCCTCTTGCACCGGTTTCCACCAACTTTACATTCATTCCGTTAAGTATAACTTCCGTATGAGCCATACCAATATTTATTCCCAGAGCCAAAACTGCTTTTGAAACTACAGATTTTACCAATTGCTCTTGTTCTACTGAAATGTTCGCAGGATAATTTAAAGAAGTAGCTACCCGCGTTTTTAAATTCGGTTTCTCCTTATCACTTATGGCAAGAATGATAACCTCTTGATTTATACAAATACTTTCAATTGTAAGCTCAGTTCCTTCAACAAATCTTTCACAAATAAGTCTATTGTTTCTAACAAACGGTAAAGCAAAGTTAAATGCCCAATCAATGTCTTCTGGACCAGATAAAACAGATATTCCTCTACCAGATCCACCTGAATCAGTTGGTTTGATCACACAAGGATATCCAATTTCTCCTATGCCATTCTGAAGTTCTGTAATGTCTGAAAAAACAAAGTATTCAGGATTTGGCAAACCAAAATCCCTCCATACATCACGCATAAAGCCCTTGTCAGTAGCATTTAGTGCTGCTTGTGGAGTAATGCCATTTAATCCCAAAAGTTCAGAAACAATTGCAGCTGATCGGGTGCCCCAATCATTCAGTGGGAGTATGGCATCAGGAAGATTTAGTTTACAATAATTCAATAGCAATTCTGCATTTGAAAAATCTAAATTTATAAATTCATCCGCAAAGGTTGCAGCTTCAGCATTTGGATTTCCATCAACCGCAATGGTATAAAAACCTGCTTCATTTAATTTCTTAAAAACGTTAATATTATAGAAACCCGCACCAAGGACGAGTATTTTTCGTTCCATACTATTCAAGATTTAATATAGACTTGTTCAATTTTAAATCAGGGTGCTTTACTTTGTGTCTCTCAATTATTGTATTCATATTCTCTCTCCAAGAATAGCTTGATAAAACATCCCCTTCAACAATATTTGCATCGGTTTCAAAATCAGTAACAAGGATAAAGTGATCTGCTGTTTTCACCAAAAAATGTTTCCTGTTAAACACCTTCACAATTTGACCATTTTGATACTCTCCTTCGATGGATAAAGAAAAAGGAATTACCTTATGAATGGTAATTTTTCTTTTTTCAATTAAACTAAAAGCCCCTGGATAAGGCTTAGAAAGTGCCCTAATAAAGTTATAAATATCTTTTGTTTTCCGATTCCAATCTATATGTCCATCAGCAGGCAAACGTTGTGGTAAATAAAATGGCGTACCTGCTTGAGCTATTGCTTTTTTTGCTGCAATATTGCCATTTATTATATTTTTAATAATTAAATGAGATACCAACATACTCACCTTATAGTAGCTTGTAGAAATATCATCCCACTGAGAATATTCAAATTCTGCACTGTCAATTATTTCACCTGAATCAATTCCATTATCTATATTAAATATAGAAACATGAAAAACATCCCAACCCATCATTAAAGCCCAGTTCTGTGGTGACCTTCCTCTACCTTCAGTTATTCCCAATGGACTTCCATGGGCGCCAATTGCGCATATTTTACAATGGTTTATTAACCATTCTGGAATTAATCTTTGCCATCCTAAAACGAGTAAAACATCTATTTCAAGGTCCTCTATTTTTTTGCGATCAGTATCAGCATTCAGTGCATAGGATGTCACCTCAACAAAGGGCAAATTGTTTGCATCACAAAACTCTTTTTGATAAATAAAATCACTTATGGAATCTGTTTTAATTCTATCGGTTAGGCCAATAACACCTTTAATTGAAATATGACGAATCAATTCTTTAAGGTTGTCAAGGCCTGCTGACATTGTATTTAAAACGAATACATTCATTTTTTCAAATGCGCTGAGTATTCAGCCAAAAGATTTCCGTTTACATCAGATTTGAATTTATCATTTCCTTCAAAACTGTTATTAATATCATTGATAAAATGATCTAACCAGTCACTTAAAACCACATTATACCCTCCACCAGAAATAGTATAATGCAAAGGGTGCAGTAAAACTTGAATAGGAGTATTTACGATTCTCTCGATAAACTCAAACGGGTTCTTTCCTCTAAATGTATAACGTGAATCAGAAATATACATATCATCCGAGAAAATCTTTTTATTATAAGCATTCACAAACCCATCTAATTCCGGATATTGTCCGTGGAGAGAGGGATTATGTAGGCTAATAGACTTAACCTGGGTTCCACAAATAAATTGCATGATATCAGCTTCTTTTTCAGCCGCTTCTTGCATAAATTCATCTGTGTACAATGTTGGATCAAAATGCAAACCAACCTCATGTCCTAATTCAATAATCTCTTTTAAATATTCTCTGTTTTTCTTATTGAATATATTATATGTAGCACAACCAGTAAGAACAAAATACGTGGCTTTTATTCCTATTTTTTGTTCCATTATTGCAAAATCTCTGGCCAAGCGCAAATCTAAATCTACATCATGCCTTACAAGAAATTTGTTGCCTCCATTATACTCAGAAAAAGTAACACATTCGCCCAGGCTGTGAATTTTTTTTAGAAATCTTTCTGTTTCGTTTAAAGAAAAAATCATAATTGCAAATATATTTAAATTAGAGGATTTTTTTCTGGGTGAAATGAGTTGCTTTCTGGTGAATCTAAATACTTCTTTAAACAGACTGTATCATACGTGCTCCACTTGCGACGATCTATGCAATCAAACCAAATGTCTTCTTGTTCTTCAATCCAATCAAGTTTATTTAGAAATTCTTCATTATGCATTTCTTTAGGAATAATAATCACTCCACTGTCATCACAAACTGCTATGGAGTCATCATATAATTCTTTGCGACTTGCAACAATCTCCGGATCTAAGTCAATGTCACTTGGTTTGTTAAAACAACCTATAGGTGAAACACCCTTTAACCATATTGCATAATTCTCCTTTATTAAATGAGGAATATCCCGCAATTTACCCAAAACAACCAATGCTTCTGATTGACGGTATAGCATCAGGTATTTAGTTACAAGGTCGCCAAATATTGCTCTTTCACCACAGTTAAAAGGTTCAGTTATTATTATATAACCAGGGGCAATATCAGCAACTTGCTTGTGATGCTCCCAATTGCTCTCATTTAATGCATAGGTCCACTTAACTCTTCCTACTTTAAAATGTCGGGAATTGAGTGGGTAGAGATTGTAATCAAGATTACCTGTTTTATTCATACAATCCGCTACCTCGGTTGAACTAATACGGTTTTGTTTTATTTTTTCTATAATTTTATCAGCTATATTCATTTGCTTTATTATTTAATGATGATTCTGCCATTTCAAGTATTGTTTTAAATGTATAATTGTTCTCAATTAACCAGCGGATATTATCTTCAAATGCATCGAATGAAAATGCCATCAAATCATGTTTACGCCCTCTATCAATTGCCTCATAAGGATGAAGAAGGGTAATAACGTTTTCGCTGGTATACGACGTAAGTGCATGTTTAAAAACCGAGGGTTTGTAAGCAGGGCTTATGTATCGAATGACTTCCATATCATCTGTACTTGACGATATGGGTAAAGTACTCATAGGCATCTCGATAATTTGTAAAGCTGGGTCTCCGGAAATACGATAATCCGCCAAAGAGGGAAAATAATTATTTTGACCCGTTATAGTCCAATTTCTTATGCTATGTTCCCATGGATATACAGGGCGAGGCATAGCACTGCCATCATACAAGAATCCTGCATCATTTAACAATTTAATGGTGCCATTGGTTTGATATGCCCAACCCATTCTTACTCCTTTTAAATTATAGTTTCTTGCCAATATTGCAGCACGATTCAATTCTTCCAACACAGATTTTTCATCCGTATTTTGCTTCCATTTGCCCTGTTTTTTAACATAGGAATGAAAATGAAAACCAATTTCATGGCCATTTGAAATTAACCATTCAATTTTGTCTTTATGGTGCTTAAAAAGATAATCCGGTTCACCATATACTTCGCCCATATGGTCATCTATTCGCATATACCAAGTGGTTTTTACTTGCTTATATTTCTCGAAAACTGATTTAAATAAATAAAAAGTTTCGTCTAATTCATCAAAACTATCATCGCTATGATAATCCATGAGATCAACATCAAATGAAACAGCAATATTTTTATTTTTTATTTCGCCCATCCTTTAAAATCAGGAAATAAATACATGCAAAATTCAAAGATTGGGTAATCATGTCGAAGTGATACGCATTTTGTGTATTTTTTGGCGAGACCAAAAACTTTTTCCGGTGAATAATGAAACCCATGGTCTGTTTCAAAGTCAACATAATTGGTAAGGAAATCTATCGCAACCCCTTTTTTAGCATGAGCATAAACAGAGGAAAACAATTCATCAACAAATTCATAATTGTCCTGTTCTTTAAGTTTCAAATTAAAACAGGTTGTAGAAATGACCCAATCAAAATGAGGATATTCTTGGTTAATTACGTCAAGTACCTGAAAATTTACTCCTGGATATTTACTTTTTGCCATTTCAATAAAATCAGGATTAATATCAAAACCCGTATAATCTACCGGACAATTAATACGCTGGAAATAGTCATATAGATCACCATATCCGCAACCAAGATCCAATACTGAATCACCAGGTTTAATACCAATTTCTGTAAGAATTTGAAATCTCATTTCACGTCTTTCCCATGGACCAGAACGCAATGCCTCATAGGAAAAATTTTCTCCTTTAATCCTATCTGAATATCGCTGATTTATCCATTCTTTGTCTTTTTCCTTCATGTATTAATTGTATTTATTCCAGATATTGTTTGTAGTGCGTATTATATGGTCTATCTGCGATTTCCTTAATTGGGGTAAAATTGGGATAGAAACTGTTGACTTAAAAGTATTTACGGTCTCCGTAAATTCAGCATCAGAAATCTCTAACTGACGATGAATAAGGCTATCAACCCCCTTCCTTATTGCAATCCCTTCCTTATAAAAATCAGTTTGTAATATGGTAAAATTCATTTCCCATTTCAACGGAAACCGAAAAAACATACTATTTAGCGAGGGTATTTTAGATCTATCAATTAAATCTTTTGGGAACTCGTCCATAAAACGGCTTGCTATAGTATTTCTGATAGATAGAATATCATCATATCTATTTAGAATGGCCAACGCAGGAGCAGCTTGTAAATCTGAATAATGTGTAATCTCAGGCCAAGTATGTACTTTTTCTTTTATAGTGTTGAACACCTGTTCATCTTCACAAAAAAGCATGCCTCCTTCACCAGATTGAATACATTTGGTGCCATGAAATGAAGTGAAAGAAAACCGGCTGTATCTCCCGGTACGTTTAAAAGGGTCAATATGCCCGAAACTTTGACACAAGTCTTCAATTATTGGAATATTTAAATTCTCAAAGTCATTGTCCCAAGCATTGATGCCAAATATATGAACAAGAATTATGGCTGCTGTTTTATCTGAAACTACTTTTTTAACAGAATCATATGTCATTACCCATTGATTCCCTATATCACAAAGAACAGGCCTAGCACCTAAGCGTATGACACCAAAGTAAACCTTGTCACACACATAGGAGGGAAGAATAACTTCGTCTCCAGGACCAATCCCCATCCCGCTTAAAAGCAACATCATTGCTTGTGTGCCATTTCCAGTAGCTAGGCTAAAAGATTTATTGAGATAGTTAGCCATTTGTTTTTCCAATGCTATTGAAATAGTGCCTTTGAACAGCATGCCTGAACTCAAAACACTTTTTGTAGCATCAAGTTCACTTTCTGTAATCCAAGGTTGGCTATGGGATATCATATATTCTTTATTTTAAATACGTATTTGTCATATCATATTGACCACTTTTGAATTTTCTTTTATCTTTATTCAACTCACTTCCCTCCTCGTAATTATGCGGAACTCTAACATTCCAGCCTAGTCTTTGTTTCACAATTTCTTGTGCTGTTTCTAAGTTAGGATTGCTTAAATAAAATTCTATTTGCTGCTTAAATGGGGCTAAAGTATACTTAATTACTACCATAGGTCTTGGTAATCCACTTTGATTTTCACCAGCTCGGTGCCAAGTTGTGCTATCTATTACAAAAGCATCACCTGCTTTACCTTCAACAGAAACACAATTGCTTTCTAAAAATTCTAGACTTGGCATTTCTTGAAAAAGATGGGTACCAGGTACATACTGTGTAGAGCCATTAAAAGGCCCGTAATCAACCAAAGGAATCATTACTATAATGCTTGTTCTGCAATTAGGAAACCATGGCATATCGCGGTGAAAACCATGACCGACCATATTACTTTTAGCCTGTCCATCTAAAATTATTGCGTTAAAGGAGTGAATAACAGCTTTTTCGTTAAGTGCATGATTAACTATTTCATTAATTTTTTCATTGGCAATTAAATCATAATATGGCCCTTCAAATCTACCTAAATCTTGCACTGTTTCTAAAAATAAATTAGCAATTAAGGCTTCTCTACCATACTTATCAATATCCTCTTTTTTCTTATTTTGTAAATCTGCTTGGAACCATTCAAGCTGTTCTTTTGTAAGGATTTGACCTACAAAACTTGCACCTTTAATTTTAAGATTTTCAATAAGCTGTTTCATATCATTACATTAGGTTGTTCTTAATCCATTCTGCAGATTTCAATACCCCTTCCTCTAAATCTACATTTGCTTTAAATCCTAAAATATCATTGGCTTTGTCTACACTTGGAATTCTTAGAGCTATATCTGCAGAAAGTGGTGGTCTGAATTCAATTTTAGATGAAGAATTTAAAACGCGGCAAACTGTTTGGGCTAATCCCAAGATGGTAATTACAGCTCTTGCATTTCCAATATTGAAACTTTGACCTATTGCATTTGGATTTTCTAAACAGCGGAACAAACAATCCACAAAATCGTCGACATAACACCAAGCTCTAATTTGGTTGCCATCTCCATCGATATAAATCGTTTCACCTGCTAGTGCTTTTTTTATAAATATTTGAATAGCACCTTCACCAGTTTGACCTGGGCCATACACATTAAAAGGTCTAACTGTAACTATTGGTAACTTGTATTTTTCATAATAGGCATGCGCTAAATGCTCTCCAGCCAGTTTACTTACTGCATAGGTCCATCTTGCCTCTCCTGTTGTACCCGCAACAGTTTGGTCGGTTTCAGATGAGCGAAATGCCATTGATCCAAAAACCTCTGATGTTGAAAAGTCTACAAACCTCTCTATATTGCCTACTTGTAAAGCAGACTCTAAAGCATTTGCAGTGCCTATCATGTTAACCCTCATTGTTTTAACTGGATCTTTCACAACAGTATCTATGCCTGCAATACCAGCTGCATGTACAATGATATTAGACCCCCTCATTGAGTTCTCCAATAACGGATAATCCAATACATCTCCTTTTATAACCGTAAGATTGGGGTGATTTAAAAAACCACTTTCAGTTAATGTGTCTCTGTGAAAATTATCATAAACAACAATTTTGTTGTCATGAATTAGAGTTCTGATTAATGTGTTGGCGATAAAACCAGCTCCCCCTGTGATAAAGATATTTTTATTTTTCATTATTTTATTAATTATAATTTATTGATTGCTGCAATTACTCTATTTATCTCCTCATTTTGCATTTGAGGATATAAAGGGATTACTAGGCCTTGTTCAAATGCTTTAAAAGCATTAGGGAAATCAACAGCAGAAATATGTTTGTATTTATTTTTATAGTATATAACCTCTGGAATACATTGTGCACCATAGTTGGCAGAAACGCCGTCTAATTTCAATTTTTCAATTGCCTCATTTTGGCCAATGCCATTTAATAGTATATGAAAAGATTGTAAACTATGGGTGTAACCTTGAGGTATATGAGGAAGCATTACTTTTGGATTTTTTATTTCAATAAAATATTGTGTTGCAATCTCATTTTTCTTGCGTAGAATTTCTTCAAATCTAGAAAATTGTGAGGCTACCAATGCAGCTTGAAAATCCGTCATTCTATAGTTAAATCCTGCCTCTACAAATCCGGTTTTACCTTTGCTCATATCCACCCCATGATTTCTTAAAATTCTACATTTACTCGCAAATTCTTCATCATTTGTTGCTATTAAACCACCTTCACCTGACGTAATGGCTTTGCGAGGATGTAAAGAAAAAGAAGCACTATGTCCAAATGAACCCGTTTTTTTATTGTCGATACTTGCGCCCAATGCACACGCTGCATCTTCTAAAAAGAGTAAATTGTGTTTTGTACAAATGTCTTGAATTCTGTTAACATTTGCGGCTAAACCAAACTCATGAACCGCCAAAATAGCTTTTGTTTTAGGTGTTATTTTCTGTTCAATTAGGTCAATATCAATGTTAAAAGTATTGATATCAATATCAACAAAAATAGGGGTTGCTCCAACCAATTCAACCACATTGGCTGTTGCCACATAAGAAAAGGCAGGTACAATAACTTCATCACCTTCGCCTATACCTAGCACTTTTAACATAATATGCATGGTAGCAGTGCCATTGGAAACCGCAATTACTTGCCTTACATCTAAATAATCAGCAATGGCTTTTTCTAGTTTATCAACTTCTTGACCTTGAACAAGCATACCTGATTTTAGAACATCTGATACGGCAGTAATATCCGTTTCAATAATCCATGGTTTTGTTATTGTGATAATGTTCATTGTTTACTTGGCAAATAAATTTTTTAATTTATAAATTATAACTTTGAATAGATATACAATGCTTGCACTTTTTAGATCAGAATGAATTGCTTCTTTATTACTTATTGTTATTTTGTTTTCGTAATATTCTAAAGTTTCATTTAAAAATGATTTATAATGTTCTTTGCCTATTCCGTCGTAAAGATAAGTTGCAAATATTTCACCATTTTTGGTTGTTTTGGCAATATGCAAATAAGCATATATTCTTTCAATCATTATTTGTGAAATCATTTTATTGCCTTTGGTGTAAAAATACAACCAAATAGGAAGCAGCCAAGTATTAAACAATTTTGTTTGGTCGTCAACATGCAAACTAGAATGGACACCAACTTGGTATCTATAAACAGACATTACATCAGGGAAATACTTTATTTTTCCATATTGTGCAATAAATAGTTCTACAGCAAAATCACCAGTTGGATATTTAAAAAATACATCAGGCAAACTGTCAGTAACATTGCGGTAAACCAATGTATTTGTTTGAATGTATTGACCATATTTGGCTAAATCTTCTATTGTTTCCCATGAACTGGGAAGTTTGGTCAGGAAGTTATCATGTAGGCTACCATCCGTTTTTAAAACTTTAACATCGTGAAAAGACATCACGCAATCATGATTCGCTTCTAAAAAATCAATTTGCTTTTGCAATTTGTATGGGTCGGTCCAGTAATCATCTCCTTCGCAGAGAGCAATATAATTACCATTACATTGCTCTAATGCCCATTTCAAATTGGGCATCATACCTTTGTTTACTGTATGTTTGGTGTATTTTATCCAGTCATAGTTTTCATGAGTATGAAATGACTTGACGACTTCTTCTGTATTGTCAGGTGAATGGTCATCAGCAATAATTAACTCCAAATCAAAATTTACAACTTGAGACAAAACTCCCACAATAGCTTCATGAATATAATGCTCATGGGCGTAGGTTATCATCACTACAGAAACCATTGGTTTTATCATCACTTAAAAATCTAAAGGATTTAATTCTTTTATAACTTTAGCCGGCACTCCGACTGCAACACAATTATCAGGAATATCTTTGTTAACAACTGAACCCGCTCCTATAACAGCGTTTTTGCCAATTTTAATCTTAGGCAAAACTGAAGAATTAGTGCCTAAAGCACTGTATGAACCTATTGTGCAATTACCGGAAATATGGACTCCTGGAGACATTTCTACAAACTCACCAATCACACAATCGTGACCCACGGTGCAATTCAAATTAATTAAGACCCCTTTTTTTAATATTATATCATTGGTAATAACAACTCCTGACATAATATTACATCCTACATCAATCGAATTACCATAATGTCCAATTCTAGCAAAAGGGCTTATTATTGAAGTGAAAACTCCTCCTAACTCAGTAAATTTATCACTTAACAATTTTCTTAAAAAAGGATTACCTACCCCAACAGTAAACCGATTATCCACTTTATCAAAGTAGCTTTTAGCCGCCTCTAATGATTTCAACACCTTATATTGACCAAATAATTCAGCCTTTATGTCAATATTGACATCATCATAAAACAAAAGGTTATCTAATTGATTCAGCTCATGTAATACTTCTAACACTTCCTTCGCAAATCCCTTGGCACCAATGATTAACATAAATATTTAGCGTTTTTTTTGATATTTATAAATACGGTAACTAGGTGTTTCAGTGACTTTAGGACTATACTCTTGAAGATTTAATTGACTATTTAATTCTTCAAAATCAAAAGGAACAAGTTTATTTTCAATTAGTAACATAGAATCCAAATCCATATTTTTAATTTTAGACATTGAAAATGGGTCTATTCTAAAAAAGGCAAAAGGTGGTGCTGCTTTATTTAGGTACAAAACACCCCAATCTCCCACAAAAGACGGTATAACATTTTTACTATTTTTAATAAAAGGAGTTACCTCTTTAATCCTATTTGCTCTTTCTTTGTCAATAAACAAATCAGGTCCATAGTCAGCAATTTTGATTGACACATTTTGCTCGGCAATAATAAATCCATTCCAAGTGCCCCTAAAAGGAAGTGTAAGAAAATTAATTACCACTATTAAAAACAGAACCAAAACAACAAAAGTGTTGTTATAAACAGATTTAAATAAAAGCAAAAGAGACAATAAAAGAAAAGGGAAATAAACTGCAGATCTTATAAAAAAATCAACATCCGTTCCTAAAGAAGCCCAAAATGGTAATAATGCAAAAAATACAACAAATCCTATTACTTTATTTTGCAACGTGGCCCACTTATTTATTAACGTCATAAATAGTAAAACATAAAAAACCTTTGTTGAAAAAACATAATGAATGTTAAAAACACTCTCAAAGAGATAAATAATTAATAATCCGCACGAAATGGATAATAAAACCATGTATGATTTCTTATGTCCATAAATTCTTTTGAAATAATAATAAGCAAATAAAAAAATAGATGCGAATGTAAATTCAGAAAAGCTAGTTTTAATCCAAATCAACATATTTGAAATGCCATGTGACTTGTCATATGACAAACCAAGTTTGGCTTGAGCAATTTGCTTGTAAAAATCCGGAAACGGTTGAAAGAAAACAAAATAAGTCAATAAAGCAAGCACAAAACCTATAACACAGTATAATAGATTCTTTTTCAATGCACTATTTGATACATAGACAAGAAACAATAATAAAATTATAGGTGAATTTGTAACCATAACAAATGGAATGAATCCTGCGACAAACCCTATTAAAATAAAATTTGATTTTGAAGGTTCAAAACACGTCTTAATATACAAAAAGCCTATACAATTAAACAATAATAAATTTAATGATAAATAAGATGGTGTAAATTGAATGGGTGCAAACATGGCAAACTGCGATACCGTTAACAAGGAAGCAATTGCTATTTTATTTCCAATTTTAAAATCTTTAGAAAAAACATAACCTAAAATAAACGATGTAATTAGACTTAGAGTTACTAAAATAAGTTTATCAAAAAAGAAATTTTCAAAATGAAAAGGTTTCCATAAATGATACCAACATGAGATACCCATTGTTTCAATTCCCTCTTGAAAATGAAAATAATAAAACGCATCGTCTGAAAATATAAATCCTTTATTGATAGAAAATATAGTTATGGAAAACACAAGCAACAACAAAAACAATGGAACTTTTTTTGAGTTAACTAATATATTTTCAATGTATTCCATGAATATAATAGGGACTTTTATACTTTTTAATTTAAACATATACAAGGTAATTATAACTTTAAACCAACAATGGGAGCTTGAACAAATTTCAATAACTTATAAAATGATTTTTTAGATTTCAAATATCTATATTTCGCTTTGTTGGCCAATTAAATGTGAGATAAGTTGTTAGTTAATTGAAAATGTAAATAAAAACTGTTTTTATGTACATAATACTTGTCAAGGGATAAAAATATAAGAAGCCCGAAATAATCACATTTATAATATGTAAGTTACTTTTTAAACAGTCTAAATTCTAAAGCAATTCGTGTTTTATTGTTTTCGGAATTGATTGCTAATCCATGAATTAAATGTGATGAAAAAACAAGAACTTCTCTATTTTTAATTTCAACTCTTTTTAATGAATTACTTTTATTCCATTCTTTCACTAATCTAACTCTGTATTTATTACCTTCAATATTAGCGCCATTAGTTGTTCTAAATATTTTACTTTCTTCAATTAAGTGACTTCCTGGAGCTAAAGGTAATGACGAATTAGAAGTAACTCCACAAATTGGTATCCAAAAATTCATGAATTTTGGAATAGTGTTTTCATTATCTACCCCTTCATAAATATCCTTATGAGGCGGATTATAATCATTTGAATTGGGTCTATTAATTCTTAAAATAATATGAACTTGCATTTTAGAGTCTGGGTCAATATCAGAAAGTTCAAATCCAAGAAATTCCTCAAACCTCGGAATTAATTCTTTAATTTGAAAATTGAAATCCTGAGGAAAAAGATCTCTTGTCCTACCAGTAATTTTAGCATGATCGGCATTAGTTTTAATGTAATGATGATAATCTTCTAAACTAAAATCACTAACATCAGCCATTAATTCCTCTTTAATAAATTTTATTATTGAAACCTTAATTCCATTGACAAGATTCTCAAACTCTTCTTGTTTTAAAAATTGAAATACCGCATAACCTAAATTATACCAACTTTGGTTGTATGTAATATCAGTTTCGCTATTTGATAAAACTTCTGATTTGCCAAAAATGAATTGAGTTTCTTCAGCAATATTTACTGAAACTTTTTTGTTGTCAATGGAAAATTCTATTTTTTTCATTTAATTATAGATTGTATTTTATGCAGTTCTTCTTTTCCAATTCCTTCATACAAGGGTAAACATAAAATCCTACTACCAACACTTTCTGATACTGACATCGTTTTTCCATTTGTATATGGAACTTTATTTAAGGATGGATAAAAATACCTTCTCGGGTAAATTTGTTCTTCGTTTAATTTATGAAGTGATAATAATAAATCAGATTCTGATTCAAAAAGTATGGGATAATAACTGCAGTTCCAATCAGTATGGGCTCTTATTTGAATTTTTTTTAAATTTCCCCAATCCAAACAATCATTGTAAAAGTCTACAGCAGTTTTCCTGCTAATACTTATGTCATTCATATACGGAAATATGCTCAATCCCATAGCCGCTTGCAATTCAGATATTTTACCGTTAATCCCTAAACCATGAAATGCGAATGGCCCATTATGTCCAAAATTATGGCTGTAAAATATCTTATGAAACAACTCAGGGTCTTTACAAAAAACAGCGCCGCCTTCTCCTGTATGGAAAAGCTTGGTCGCATGAAAACTACAGGTACTCACATCACCATACTCAAAGATGCTCTTGCCTTTGTATTTTACTCCAAAACAATGTGCAGCATCATAAATCACCTTCAAATTGTGTTTGTTTGCTATGCGTTCAATTTCTTCTACATTACAAGGATTGCCAAACACATGGGTCGCCAATATACAAGTGGTTTTATCCGTAATGGCAGCTTCAATAAGGGTTTCGTCTATGGTTAAATATTCCGGTTGTATATCTACAAAAACAGGCGTGCAACTTTCCCAAACAATGGCTGCTGTTGTGGCTACATAACTAAAAGGAGTCGTAATTATTTCTCCTCCTTTGCCTAACAACTTAATTGCAATTTGCAATGGTATAGTCCCATTGTTCATACACAAAATCTTACTTTCTTCTAAGCCTAAATAATCCGTAAGCTTTTGTTCTAATTCTTTAACCAACTCTCCACGATTGGTCAACCACTCGTTGTTGTAAGCACGTTGCACTTGTGCCATGTATTCTTCTATGGGGGGTAGGAAAGATTTGGTTACTGGAATCATTGTGAGGGTGTTCTATTGTAAGAGCGAAAAGTTCGTGTATTTATTTTAAAAGTTGCCACTGGGATTGGAGTTGTATGGGTGCCCAACCGTGTGTGTTTCCATGTACTGTAAAGTAAATAGCTGATTGGTATCGGAATAATGCTTCTCTTGCTCCATTTACTGTTTCGCTAAAACCTATTGAAATAGAATACTTGCCTTGTGCAAAATTGATAGGATCAACTTTACATCTCATTGAAATTATTCCTTTTCTAACAAAATCTAATTTTACCGAATCTTCAAAATTCATAATTTCTGCAAAATTTCGCTGTTCTTTATCAAAAAAGGCAAGATATATATTAGGTTTTTCTATATCTTCTTTACATTCAATTTCTATATCAATATTCATTGCAGCACCATATTGAATTATTATTTCATCGTCTTTGCCAAATTTTTTTCCATTGCTTTCTAAGTTAATACCAATAAAATCAACTTTATCTGAACCCTTATAGTCGCCTATTTCTAGCTTAAAACGGCTGTAATACTGTGTTAGCCCATCTGAGACATTATCAGAATAAAATAATTCCTGACCTTTATCCATCATCAATATTTTTGTTGCCATTCTAGAAACATGTGGCATGCTATGGGACACCAAAATAAGAGCGGA
Source organism: Bacteroidia bacterium (assembly GCA_044357345.1). Classification (GTDB taxonomy): domain Bacteria; phylum Bacteroidota; class Bacteroidia; order NS11-12g; family UBA955; genus JABMMZ01. The sequence continues at coordinate 18,762 of JBIKPR010000003.1, read as the reverse complement.
ATTTTGTAATAACTTATCCATTTGGTTGAAACACTTAAGCACAAAGCCCATATCTCCTACGGCCAATACTTCATCAATCAACAAAATATCGGGCTGCATTTGGGCTGCTACCGCAAAACCAAGTCTTACTTTCATTCCGGAACTATAGTTTTGCACCGGCATATCCAAAAACTCATCTATTTCTGCAAAAGCAATAATCTCATCCAACTTAGCTATAGTTTCTTGTTTGCTGAATCCTAAAACAGCGGCATTGTTAAAAATATTTTCCCTGCCTGTTAAGATGGGATTAAAACCTGCACCCAACTCTATCAAAGCACCGACCCTACCGCGCATTTCAATAGAGCCTCTGTCTGGTTTTATAAGACCATTGAGCATTTTAAGTAAGGTACTTTTACCTGCGCCATTGTGCCCAATCAAGCCCAAACATTCTCCTCGCCTTATCTCAAAGGAAATATCCTTCACCGCCCAAAACTCATCTGGCCTTAATTCGCGTTCTTGTTTTCCGGCAAAAAGAGCACCTCCTAAATCTTGAAAACCATATTTGAGACTTTTTTTAAGGTCTTTACAGAATTTCTTTGAAACTCCTTCTACTTTTATCAATAAATCGTCATTCATTATTTTATTTAATATTAGCCGTTCCTTTCAATAATAATTGGTATTGAAAATCTATAAAAAAACCACCCTGCAAAAAAGAAAACAAGCATAATTCCAGAAAGTATTCCAAAGTAATTTAAATATTCAAAAGGCAAACCAGTAAGTGCACTTCTACCTGTTGAAATAAGTGATGTAAGGGGATTAATTTTAACTACATAAGATAACAGACCATTCCCACTAACGGTGTAAACTACGGGACTCAAATACATGAGAAACTGCATAAGCAATGGTATGGCGCGGCCTATATCATTGTACAACATTCCTACCGGTGTGATGAGCATACCAATAGAAAAACCAAACAAAACTATACCTGCAAATGCAATAGGCAGAAATAAGAACTGCACAGTGGGTAGAACACCCATTGCAAACAAAGCTACCATTAAAATGGATAGTTTAATTAGTGTATTAAAAAATATTTTGTATAAACCCGCCATAAGTAAAGCTTCTTTTGGAAAATTAATTTTACTTATTATATCTTTGGATGCATTGGTTTGCTGTAAGGGCATGTTGATACTTTCTAGTAAAATAGCCCACAACATGCTCCCTGTAAATACGTAAACAGAATAAGGTATACCTGTATCTTCCAATTTCACTGCACCAGATGCATTCAAAAATATCCAAACAATGGTGTTCATAATTGGAATTATAAATGCCCAAAAGACCCCTAAGATAGATTGGCGGTATTGGCCTTTAAAATCCCTTATCGTTAGTCTCCAAGCTAAGTCTTTGGCAAGCACAACATCAGCAAACATTTCCTTAAAAATTTGACCCACCCAAAGATTTGAACTTGTTGGTTTATATATTTTGGTTTGCATAATTTATGGTGATTTATTATTCCTTAAACTTCATTGAAGAATAATCTTTTTTTTCTCTAATAAACAGATTAAACTTTTATTTTACATTATACTTTTTTCAACAGATTAGGGGCGATTTTTACTTGTAAAGAGCTGCCCATATTTTCAAAATTTAATATGAACCAGTCATTATTTGACACTGAAATCAATTTACCTGTCAAACCCTTTAATGGGCCTGATAATACTAAAACTTCTGATCCTTCTGAGAAATCTACAATTTGTGAGGCTTCTCCAATATCGTAACCATTTTTTATAATGGTTTTTAATAGATCAATTTCGTGTTGCTTAACAATTGCAGGCTTGCCGTTGTAATTTAAAAAAGTGACAAAAGATTTAAAATTCTTGAAGTGGTATTTATCACAAACATCTTTAATAAAAACATAAGAATTAAACAATGGAACTTCAACAACTTTCTTCCTGTCGGACCAATTAGAAACTTTGTTAATTAAGGGCAGATATACTTCAAAGCCAGCTGCTTCAAGCTGTAAGGCTAAGACTTTTTCTTGTCTTGAGCGGGTGTAAATGACATACCATGAATTTTTATCTATCATGTTCCAATGCGTTGCCCTCTCAGTCACATTTAGGGATGAGCGGTTTGTTTAAAATCCACACCAAAAGTATGTTATTAAATTATAAACTTAATTCGAAAATAAAATAGATATTACTTTAAAAATAAACCAAGTTTTCTCTCACAACAATAGATATATATTGTTAGAAAATTTAAACAACTTATCCAATGAATTCAACATTAATATACAATCATTTTATTATAAATCATATTTATAATAAAATATTGATCTATTTCAACAATTATAGCGTATTTCTAAAATCACCTTAAGCCTTGATTTATGAATTTATTTTCTAATTAAAAATATTATGAGTACTATTGCGGAAAATAGAATACAATTAATGAGAAAAATCAAATTCATCATAGTTGGCTTTGGCCATATAGGTAGAAGACATGCAACTATAGCAAATGAATATTTTGGTTCAGAAGTTGTTGCTGTAGTTGATACCAATTTAGAGGCTAAAAAAAATGAATTATATCCCGTCAATGTTCCCTTTTTTAGTTCAATAGAAGAACTAATTTCAGCAAAAGTTGAAGCGGATGTTCTAACCATTTCTGCACCTAATGGCTACCATTGCGAATATGCCATCAAAGCCTTAGAGGCAGGCTATAATGTGGTAATTGAAAAGCCAATGGGTCTATCAAAATCAGAGTGTGAGGCAGTAATTTTTAAATCCTTGCAAGTCAACAAACAAGTATTTGTTGTAAAACAAAACAGATACAGTCCACCAAGTCAATGGATGAAAGAAATGGTAAGTAAAAAAGAGATTGGTGAAGTATTAATGGTTCAAGTAAATTGTTACTGGAACCGTGATGATAGATACTATAAACCTGGAGGCTGGAAAGGTAGTTTGTCTTTGGATGGAGGAACTTTGTTTACTCAATTTTCTCATTTTGTGGACATTATGTATTGGGTTTTTGGGGATGTCAAAAATATTAAAGCAATTTTTGCAGATTTCAACCACCACAAAAGCACAGAATTTGAAGACAGCGGTGTCGTAAATTTTGAGTTTGTTAATGGAGGTTTAGGTTGTATCAATTTTAGCACTTCAGTATGGGACACCAATATGGAGAGTTCAATTACTGTGGTTGGAACTAAAGGCAGTTTTAAAGTAGGAGGTCAATATATGAATGAAGTTGAATACTGCCACATTGAAAATTATACCATGCCTGAATTGCCACCAACCAATGCACCAAATGACTATGGTCCATTTAAAGGAAGTGCTGCTAACCACCATTATGTTATCGAAAATGTAGTAAATACCTTGAATGGCAATGATACAATTACAGCCAATGCTTTAGAAGGACTTAAAGTGGTAGATATTATTGAACGTATTTATGAAAACCGCGATTTAAATAAATTGAAAGGAGCTAAAGATGTCTAATTATTTTGCACATCCAACAGCCATTATTGATGAAGGATGTACCATTGGATCAGATGTAAAAATATGGCATTTTTCTCATATTATGCCTAATTGTATTATTGGAGATAAATGCAATATTGGGCAAAATGTGGTAATTAGTCCAGATGTCATTTTGGGCAAAAATGTAAAAATCCAAAACAATGTTAGTATTTATACTGGGGTTATTTGTGAAGATGATGTTTTTTTAGGACCATCTATGGTTTTTACAAATGTTATTAACCCTCGTAGTGCAGTAAATAGAAAAAATGAATATGCCAAAACTTTGGTCAAAAAAGGGGCTAGTATTGGAGCAAATGCAACTATAGTTTGCGGGAATGATATCGGCGCTTTTGCTTTTATTGGAGCCGGTGCAGTAGTCACAAAAAATGTACCCGATTATGCATTATTGGTAGGCAATCCAGCAAAACAATTAGGCTGGGTGAGTGAATATGGACATAGATTAAATTTCGACAGTTCAGGTATTGCTGTTTGTCCAGAAACAAAAGATACTTACAAACTAAAAAACGGAAAAGTTGAAAAAAGCGAGGATTGATTGCTGAAGTCCTAAGACTATACCAGCAATGAATCAATACTTAAAATTACCTGACCTGCAATGTAAGAAACAGTTTCCTTACTCAGTTCAGTATGCATAGGCAATGACAAAACGGTCTGACACAACTGAGCACTTATTGGAAAACTTTCTCCCTCTTTATGGTATATTTCAAACGCTTTTTGTTTATGCAATTCAATTGGATAGTAAACCATAGAAGGAATACTATTTTCAGCCAATAGAGACCTAAGTTTATCTCTATCTACTCCAATTAATTTTATCGTGTATTGATGAAAAACATGTGTGCTATTGGCATTTCGTTTTGGCACTATAATATTGGGATTATTGTCCAATAATTCATCATACCATGTGGCAGCATTCTGTCGTGCAATTTCATATTCATTTAAATGCGGCAATTTAGCGTTCAAAATAGCAGCTTGAATGCCATCTAATCTGGAATTAACCCCAATAACATGGTGAACATATTGAACCTTTTGACCATGGTTACAAATCATTCTAATTTTACTTGCTAATTCATCATCATTGGTCATTAATGCCCCACCATCACCATAACAACCTAAATTTTTACTTGGAAAGAAACTTGTTGTTCCAATATGGCCTATTGTCCCTGCTTTTTGGGTAGTTTCAGTATCTGTTCCCATTTTATTTGAAACATTATTAAACTGGTACTCTGAGCCAATTGCTTGAGCAGTATCCTCTATCACAAATAAGTTGTGTTTTTTGGCTATTCGCATAACCTCATCCATATTTGCGCATTGGCCAAATAGATGTACTGGAACTATTGCCTTGGTTTTAGAAGATATTTTGGCTTCAATCAAGTTGATATCAATACAAAAAGTATCCACATCAACATCCACCATGACTGGAATTAAGCCTAGTAATGCAATAACTTCAGCTGTAGCCACATAAGTAAAAACAGGTAGAATTACTTCGTCGCCTGGCTTTAAATCTAATGCCATCATAGCTATTTGAAGCGCATCCGTTCCGTTGGCACAACCTATTACATGTTTGACGCCAATTGCTGCGGCTAGATTATCTTCAAAATTTTTAATTTGAGGTCCTTTTATAAATTGAGTATTGTTTATTACTTCTTGAATGCCAGCATCAACCGCAGGTTTAATTTTTTCATATTGACTTTTTAGGTCAACCATTTGAATCTTTTGCATTTTATTTATCTAATTAAATATTGATTTTGTTAATGAAAAATAGGGGATTATTATATTTGCTTAAATACTAAATACATTTTTCAAGATAGCTTACAATTTGTTTTGAAACCTGACCATTTCCATACAATCCAGCCGGTAAATCAAATACAGTTTCTGCAATTTTTAAACTTTGTTGTATGATAAGATCAGTATCTGCCCCAACAAGTATATTGGCTCCACATCTTGTTAATTCTACCCACTCAGTTTGATCACGAAGGGTGATACAAAATTTTTTCATGAAATACGCTTCTTTCTGAAGTCCGCCACTATCTGTCATTACCCATGCACAGTTTTTAATTAAGGTTAACATATCAAAATAACCAACTGGTTCAATAATAGTTAAGTTGGTTCTTATTCCGGCCTGTACCATTATTTTTTGAGTTCTAGGATGTAATGGCAAAATGATTTTAATTTTATTATTAATGCTTTCAAGGGCCGATATAATTGAACTTAATCTGCTCAAGTCATTTGTGTTTTCAGCACGGTGAATAGTTGCAAGCACATATGGTTCGCGGCCTACAGTATCAATAATCTTACTATGTTCTTCAGCTATATCTGCAAACATCATCATGGCATCCAACATTATATCCCCAGTTCTTACTACTTCTGTATTAAAATTATCATAACCTTCATTCTTGAGATTTTGAACAGACTGTTCACTTGGACAAAAAGCATAATCAGATATTCGATCTGTCAATATTCTATTAATTTCCTCAGGCATTTCATTGTTAAAACTTCTTAAACCAGCTTCAACATGTGCTACCTTTAAGTGTAGTTTTTTAGCTGCAAGCGCCCCAGCCAATGTTGAATTCGTGTCTCCAAAAACAATTACTAAATCTGGCTTTTCAGTTAACAAAACCGTCTCTATTTCTTTTAACATGAGACCTGTCATGGCACCATGATTCAAATTATTAATATTAAATCTATACTTGGGAAGAGGAATTTTCATTTCATTGAAAAAAATATCAGACATTTTTTCGTCAAAATGTTGGCCAGTATGAAGGATAATTTCTTCAAAATTTTTTATCTCACCAATGGCTTTACTTAAAGGCGCAGCCTTAATAAACTGTGGCCTAGCACCTATTATTGTTAGAATTTTTTTCATTTAGAAATTAGGTTATATCTTAAAATACAATAAATAGCCCTAAAACCATCTTTTGCACCAATTTTTTTACCTTCAAAATAAGTACGGCCATAATAAGAAATTCCAACTTCATATATTCTGATATTGGGAACCCTTGAAATTCGAGCGGTAACTTCTGGTTCAAAACCGAAACGTTTCTCTTTAAAATTTAAAGACTTTATTAAATCTGTTCTAAAGAGTTTATAACAGGTTTCCATATCCGTTAAATTAAGGTTTGTTAGCATGTTGGATAAAAACGTAAGAAACTTGTTTCCAATTGAATGCCAAAAAAACAATATTCTGTGAGGCTTTCCACCCATGAAGCGACTTCCATAAACAACATCGGCAAATCCATCAATTACCGGTTTTAATAAAATATTATATTCTGTTGGGTCATATTCCAAATCTGCATCTTGAATGATTAAATATTCTCCGGTTGCCTTTTTGATTCCAGTGTGTAAGGCGGCTCCTTTACCTTGGTTAATTTCATGTTTATAGTATTGAATATCAACAGAAGCATTTTTATCAATGTAATCTTTAATTGACTCTTCTGTATTATCTGTAGAACAATCATTTACAATTATTATTTCTTTTTCTATATTATTCAATAGTTGTACATTCTTGACTTTATCTAAAATCAGATGGATTGTTGGAGCTTCATTATAAGCTGGAATTATTATTGATAATTTTTTAATAACCATGTTTTTACGCTTCAATATTGTTAGCCAATGAAAATTTTTTCTATTGTTTTTTAACCCTTATGTGCAACTGCAGGCACTTCTATATCACTTGGCAATCTAATAGCTAATTTCATTTACTTGCTTTTTGAGGTCTTCTTGATTAATGTGATAAGAGTGATCACATAAATCAAGAATTCTCTTTTTATGTGCAATGATAACTAAAGTTACATTTTGTTTTTTAAGATTTTGTAAACTTTCTATCACAATATCTTCTGTTTCAGAATCTAGTGAGCTAGTGGCTTCATCAAATAACAAAACTGTTGATTCTTTATATAAAGCCCTAGCAATCGCTATTCTTTGCTTTTGTCCTTCACTAATTCTTGAACCTTGCTCTCCCAATAATGTATCCAAGCCATTTGGCAAATGCTCTAAAAACCTATTCAATCCTGAATCTTGGATGGCTTTATTCATTTTGTTAGGGTCATAAGCAAAATTTAATGAAATGTTTTCATGAAGCGTTTTATTGAATATAAATGGATTTTGATGTACAAAACCTATTTGGTTCTGCCAAGACTGAATATTTTTTGAGGTCAAGGAGACACCATCAATACTTATTTCACCTTTATGGGGCAAAATCAATCCTGAAATAATCTTCATCAATGTACTTTTGCCACTGCCACTATTGCCACTAATGCCAAATATTTCGCCCTTTTTAATTTCAAAACTAAGCTCTTGTATCAACTTTTGTCCTTGTTCATATTCATAAGAGACATTTTTAATTTGAATACCGACATTAAAATGCAATGGCGCGCTTGTTTTAAACTTATTTTGAAGGTTGTGGTGGTATAAATAATCAATTGTATGCTGGTGAAGCTTGAGTTTCATCAATCCAATTAATAGTCTATTAATTGCGGGCACCAATCTAAAAACTGATAAAACAAAAATTGCTGCTAAAGCCCTTAATCCTGCAGGATTATCTGAGAAAAAATATCCATAAATAACCAATATTATAACACCCGCTAATACAACTATTTCATTGGCTCTTGAAGGAATTCCTTGATAAAAAATTGATTTAAAATCTGAATCAATCAAGAGCTTTTGTTTGTTAAGAAAATCTTTAATAAAAAATCCAGCGGAATGATTGACTTTAATATCTACCAAGCCGTTTACACTGATATTAAGGCTTTCAATAGTTTCTTCTCTCTTACCTTTGGTGTCTTCACCTAGTTGATAAATTTTTTGCTTAATACTGCTACTTATAAAATAAAAAGCTGGGGCTGTTACCAAAACAATTAAGAAGAAAATTGATGGGTTGAACCATATTATAAAAATCAAAATAAATATGATGACCAAACTTTCGCCTATAATATTGACAAAGGGTAAAAGAATGCCAGTAGCAAAATACATTGAATTAAAGTGTATTTTATTTAGAAAATCTGAGGTGCCTTTAGCTACTATATTTTCAAAGGTCTGATTAATCACATGGTAAAAAGTATTTTCTGTAAAATTTTGTACCAGTTTGGTGCTCAACTTATGTATACTTTTCTGAATTAATACGGCAAAAATATTTTTTAGAATAAAAAAGAATGCCACCAAGGCAATTAAAGCCAACAAAAAATCTGATTCTTTTTGAATACCAATAAATTCATGAATGGCTCTTAATTTTCTACTTTTAGCAAGAAAATCACCATCAATTGCCAACATTAATACTGGCACCACCGCCGCCAAAGCTATCACATCTGCAACAGATACCATTGCAGTCATAACAACGAGTCTTCTACCTTTCCTTAAACTAGGTTTATCTAAAAGTAAACCTATACTTTTGATGGTTTCTATAAAAGCGTTTCTTTCTGAGGACAAATTGATTTCAGAATTAATTTTGAATTGAGTTACTTTGCAAAGGTAGAATAAATATTCATTTTCATTGTGTTTGAAATAACCCCAAAAGAGCAATTGCTAAAAAATGTAAGGAAAGGATTGGTTCAACCTTTGTCCAATAAATATCCATTGCTAAATTTTGATAAGCAGTTTGTAAAATCAAATTTATTAAGAACAGATGAGAGTTTTATTAAGTCTTGGATAGGAAATGGTTTTTACTTTGCTGTATATAGCGGGGTATTTGACTTAATGAATCAAATAAATGGCTTACAGGATTCCTATAATCTCGGAGTTGTTTCTATTGATGACAAAGCACTGACAGCTTTATTTATTGAAAATGAGCTTCCATATTTAAGCGTGGAATCATTGCAAAAAACCTTGTGTTGTGGTTTTTCAAAACTTGAGATCACAAGTAATTCTCTATTTTTTGGTTCAGAACTTCATCCGATAAAATATTTTAGCAAATGTGAAAACTTGATTCTTTTCGGTAAAGCATCCCAAATCGAAATGCCAGAAGATAATAAATGCTTCACGGAAATGATGTTAAAAAATGATTTAAAAGTGCAATTGCCTTTGGAATATTTTAAACAGTTTAATTCTGTATTTCTCTTTATCGAAGAGTAAAAAACAAGGCTGTTAATGATGTTTATCATTTTTTAGCTTAGGATATTACTTTACTGATTCACATCATTTTTTAAAGATCTTACACGCCTTATTCTTGCGTAAATTTTTTAATTTATGCCATTATACCGTCAAGTTGGAACGATACCACATAAACGCCATACTGTTTTCCGTCGTCCCGATGGACAATTATACCACGAAGAACTTTTTGGAACTGAAGGATTTGGTGGAATTTCATCTTTGGTATATCACTTATATCCACCAACTCTGGTAAAAGAATTTGGAGAGCCTTATAGTGTAAGGCCAGAAATTGCAGTTGAAGAAAATTTAAGGGCTAGAAGTTTTACAGGTTTTGAATTAAAGCCTGAGGAAGATTATGTAAAAAGCAGAACCGTTTTGTTTGTAAATGATGATTTGCATATAGGCTTAGCAGCTCCAAAATTTGGGACAAAAGGATATTTTTTTAAAAATGCCGATGCCGATGAAATGTTGTTTGTTCATAAGGGAGAAGGTTTATTAAAAACAATGTATGGAAATATTCCTTTCAAATATGGCGACTATATAATTATTCCACGTGGAACTGTTTATACGATTGAATTTGAAACAGAAGACAATAAAATTCTATTCGTTGAATCTTTCAGTCCAATTGAAACCCCTGCTAGATACAGAAATCAATATGGTCAATTTATGGAAAACTCACCCTTCTGTGAACGTGATTTAAAATTACCGGAAAATCTTGAAACGCATGATGAACAAGGAGAATTTAAAATCTTAATCAAAAAAAGAGGCATTATCCATCCTTACGTTTATTTGAATCATCCTTTTGATCTGGTTGGATATGATGGTTGTTCGTATCCTTATGCAATGTCAATTTTTGATTTTGAACCAATTACTGGCAGAATTCACATGCCACCTCCTATACATCAACATTTTCAAGCCAGCCAATTTGTAGTTTGTTCGTTTGTTCCACGTTTATATGATTACCATCCGGATGCTATTCCAGCACCTTACCACCATAGCAATGTAGACAGTGATGAATTACTGTATTATGTAGATGGGGATTTTATGAGCAGAAATAATATTCAAAAAGGACAAATAACCTTGCATCCAGGTGGATTGCCACATGGCCCACATCCAGGAGCTATTGAGAGAAGTATTGGGAAAAAAGAAACCCATGAATTGGCTGTAATGATTGATCCATTTAGACCTGTAAAAATTACAAAAGCAGCCTTGGGTATTGAATTACCAGATTATTATTTATCATGGTTAGAAGAAAAAAAATAAATTATTACAATGAATACGACAGATTTAACAAAAGTTAAGAATTACAATTATTCTGAAACTGAAAAAATATTTGAAAATGCTCAAGATTTTTTACCAATAAACGGAACTGACTATGTTGAACTATATGTTGGAAATGCTAAGCAAGCTGCACATTTTTATAAAACAGCCTTAGGTTTCCAAGATCTTGCATATTCAGGATTAGAGACAGGCGTGAGAGATAAAACATCTTATGTTCTACAACAAGGTAAAATAAGATTGGTACTTACCAGTCCATTTGATAATGATAGTGAAATTAGTGCGCATTTAAAAAAGCATGGAGATGGGGTTAAAGTAATAGCTTTATGGGTAAATGATGCCTACGATGCTTATGAACAAACCGTTTCGAGAGGTGCAAAGTCATATTTACAGCCTGAAACAATCAAAGATGAACATGGAGAAATTAGAAGAGCTGGAATCCATACTTATGGCGATACCATTCATATTTTTATTGAACGGAAAAATTACAATGGCCTTTTTCTTCCTGGATTTGAAAGTTTAAAAACCGATTACAATCCCATACCTACTGGATTGAAATATATTGACCACATGGTTGGCAATGTTGAATTGGGCGAAATGGATATTTGGGCAAATTTTTATGCCAATACCTTAGGATTTGCCAATTTGGTGACTTTTGACGATAAAGATATATCAACAGAGTATACGGCATTAATGAGTAAAGTTATGACCAATGGAAATGGTTATATTAAATTCCCAATTAATGAACCAGCAATTGGAAAAAAGAAATCGCAAGTCCAAGAATATTTAGATTTCTATCACGGACCAGGATGTCAACATATAGCTGTTGCTACGGATGATATAGTGTTTACCATTTCAGAAATGAAAAAACGAGGTGTTGAATTCTTATATGTACCAGGCACTTACTACGATACTGTAGGTGATCGTGTAGGTGTTATTGAAGAGGATTTAGAAGAACTTAAAAAATGGGGGATTATGGTTGATAGAGACGAAGAAGGCTATTTGCTTCAAATATTTACCAAACCAGTTGAAGATAGGCCAACATTATTTTTTGAAATTATTCAAAGAAAAGGGGCTAAATCATTTGGAAAAGGAAATTTCCAAGCCTTATTTGAGAGTATTGAAGCAGAGCAAGCCCGAAGAGGTACTTTGTAATAATATTTTTGCACTATGCCCAGTTCTATAATTTGAATTGTGTTGAACAAATTATTCAAGCTATATTTGAAGCCTAAGTTAGCGCAATTAAAATGACAGAAAATCAAGAACAAATACTAAAGCGTTTAGAGGCAAAATATCAAGCAATTGGCCAAAATACAGATACACACCTTGAGGGTTTGGTTTGGGCAAAACCAATAACTTATTGGGATTATATCCAACCTGAAGCGCTTTTAAGTCTGCAAATTCAGAGAACAACTTTGCCGGATGAAATGGTATTTATTATGTACCATCAAATTAACGAATTGTTGTTTAAAATGATTTTATGGGAAATAGATCAGGTGTGCATCAAAGATGAAGTTAGTGCTAAGTTTTTTTCAGATAAATTAACACGGATAAGTAGGTATTTTGATATGCTTAGTTCTTCTTTTACCATAATGGGTGATGGTATGGAAGTTGAGCAATACATGAAATTTAGAAATACTTTAACCCCGGCTTCAGGTTTTCAAAGTGCCCAGTACAGATTAATAGAATTTTCTTCAACTGAAATTATAAATTTAATTGATTTTAGATTTAGGGCAAGCATTGACCGCAACACACCTATCGAGCACGCATATGATCACTTGTATTGGCAAGCTGCTGGTAAAGACCATAAAACGGGTAAGAAAAACACTTTAATTACTTTGTTTGAAGAAAAGTATAAAGTTGAATTTTTGCGTAAAATGGAATCTTACAACACCAATAATTTATGGACCAAGTTCAAAGGTCTACCATCAGAAATTAAATCTGATGAATCATTAGTGAAAGCCATGAGACATTATGATTATACAGTAAATGTTACATGGGTAATGGCTCATTACACTGCAGCGGGTAAGTATTTGGAAAGTGGCCCAAAAAAAGTAGAAGCGACTGGTGGTAGTGATTGGAAAAAATACATGCATCCTAAATATCAAAGACGCATATTTTTCCCTGAACTTTGGACAACAGAAGAGCTAGAGAAATGGGGTGAATTTTAATTAACGCAAAATTTTTACTGATTTTTGATCCGTAAACACTTCCCCATTCGAACTTTTTGCTTCTAGATTAAAAGTATAAATAGAGTCAAGCATTAAGGCACTGTTCTTTACATAATAAGCAGTCTCACGAAATTCTTCATTTAAATTTATAAATGAAATTAAAAGTTGATTTCCTGGTTTAACCGTATCTATTTGTCTATCGCAGGTTAATTTTACGCTTGATTTTAAAATTGGATTTAGGGTTATATCCTCAGCCATTTCTTTATTGTAGGTTAAACAAAAACCTCTTTTTGATTCGTTTATTTGTTCAATTGTCTTTATTTCAAACCAAAAATATAAGGAGTTATTAATGGTATGGGTATCTGAAAATTTATGAAAATTAATTCCTTGCACCTTTATTGTATCAGCAGGAGCGGTGCACATACAAGCTGATAAAAAAATCGCAATTAAACAAAACAAAAACTCTGTCATCTTCATAAAACAAATTTAAGTAAACTAGGTCATTAATTGATGTATCCACAATTTGTGGTGCATATTGAAGCTTGTGAATAGACTTATTTTTGCAAGGTGATATCATTTAACGTTAAACATTTAAACAACGGGCTAACCTTTATCCATCATTATGACCAAAACACAAATCTCTGTGTAACAAATCTTTTGTATAATGTTGGAGCAAGAGATGAGGATCCAAACAAAACTGGATTTGCTCATCTGTTCGAGCACCTTATGTTTGGAGGCTCTGTTAATATTCCCTCATTTGACACACCATTGCAAAAAGCAAGTGGAGAAAACAATGCGTTTACAAGCAATGATATAACAAATTATTACATTACTCTGCCATCGGATAATATCGAAACAGCATTATGGCTAGAAAGTGATAGAATGTTGAGATTAGATTTCTCAGAAAAATCTTTAAATACACAAAAAGGTGTAGTTATCGAAGAGTTTAAGCAAAGGTATCTAAACCATCCATATGGGGATGCCTGGCTTCATTTAAGACCACTGGCATACAAATCCCATCCCTATCAATGGCCTACAATAGGCAAGGAGATTTCACACATTGAGAACGCAAACTTAGGAGAAGTGATTAGCTTTTTTGAAACTTTTTACAATCCAAGCAATGCAGTTCTTTGTATAGCTGGAAATATTGAGTTTGAGAAAGCATACGATCTATGTGAGAAGTGGTTTGGAGACATACCTGCTGGACCAATAAATAAAAATAGCTATCCAGTAGAAGCAGAACCTACCGTTAGGGTTGAAAAAACCATCAATGCAGATGTACCACAAAATGCATTTTATATGGCATTTCATATGGTTGATAGAGTCCATCCCCTGTATTTCGCGTTTGATATGCTCTCTGATATCCTATCAGGTTCAGAGTCTTCGCGATTCACCAATATTTTGGTTAAAGAGAAGGAAATATTTTCACATGTTCATGCCTATATAACAGGCGATATAGACAAAGGTCTATTTGTTATTGAAGGTAAATTAAACGATAAAATTGAATTCGAAATAGCAGAATCATCAGTTCTAGAAATATTAAAAGACATTTCAGAAAATGGATTAAATGATCTAGAACTACAAAAAGTAAAAAACAAATCGCTTACCAGCAACCTATTTGCCAAAACTTCTGTCTTAAACAAAGCGATGGCACTCTGTTATTCATACAGATTAGGAGACATAAATTTAGTAAATACTGATATTGAATTAATTAAAAGCATTCAAAACGCAGATATACAAGCGGTTTGTAAAAAATATTTATTAAATAATACACAAGTGGTTTTAAAATACAAAACAATATGATTAACAGAATTGAAGCACCAGACATTAAAACCATAAATCACATAAACACGGGATACCCGTATTCTGATTCAAATATATTTAGAATTAATTCTGAAGAAGGAGTCTTTAAGCTTGATATCGTTTTCCCGCAAGCAGGCTTTGGTTTAATAGAGAATAAGTTTGCAGGGATTTATGCCATGGAATTATTGTTTAGTGGCACAAATAAAAAAACAGCCCAAACAATAGCTGACGAAATCGACATCTTAGGTGGATTTATTTTTAAAGGAT
The DNA here is from genome assembly GCA_044357345.1 of Bacteroidia bacterium. GTDB lineage: Bacteria > Bacteroidota > Bacteroidia > NS11-12g > UBA955 > JABMMZ01. The sequence goes on along the minus strand of JBIKPR010000003.1, from coordinate 3,665 downwards.
GCGACTATTATACTTCATCAATTACCATATATGGACTAAGCGAAAACATAAAACCTTTGGTAAAAATTGTTAAAGATTGCATCAATTATTGTTCTTATCCATTGGATGAGGTAAACATACTTAAAAATAGAAAGAAGAGTGAGTTAAATATAAATATTAACAAGACCAACTACTTAGCAAATAGACAAATAAACCAAATGGTTATGGGCTCTAAACATCCATATTCAACACCTCTTAGTTTTGAAATCATTGAGAGTCTAAACTCAGATTTATTTTTAAATTATCTTGACACAAAACTTAATAATCCTTATTTCATTTTTACTGGCTCAAATTCAGTTGATATTGAAGGAACACTAAAAGAACTAGGTTTTGAAAAATCAAATTTTATTGAGCCGAACATAAGTGACATAGAACCGACACCTGAAGAGCTTGAAACCTTTACTCTGAAGGCAGGAAGCACGCAGAATTCGATCAGGATGGGAAAGAAACTACCTTCTAAGAAACACCCGGATTTTTTTAAAATAACACTGTTAAATTTAATTCTAGGAGGGTATTTTGGCTCAAGATTAATGAAAAACATACGCGAGGAGAAGGGATTAACCTATGGAATACATTCTAGTATATCCCCATTTAGGTCCTTTAGCATATTTAAGATTAGCAGTGAATGTAATAATAAGTTAACAAAAAAGGTCAAAGAAGAGATATTTCTAGAGATATCAAAACTTAAAACAGAATTAATTGAATTAGAAGAACTTACGGTTGCTAAAAACTATTTATTGGGTGCTGTTTCTAGAAATTTTGATGGGGCTTTTAATATAAGCGACAGGTTTAAAACATTTTTAGAAATAGACAACAATTACAATTATTACACCGAATTCTTTAAATCAATTTCAGAAATATCAGCAGAAGAAATAAGAGAATGTGCCAACAATTATTTAGACACAAAAACGTTAATGTATTGCGTTGCAGGTGAGATGTAAAATTTTTATATTGACATTGTTAATTAGTGGTTCTATTTTCAACATCTTAGGTGTTGAAAATAGACCTAAGATGCGACGTGCATGTCTCAATAGAATAGATTCTACACTTGAATTACAATGGAATAAGCCCACAGATATATGTGGAACATTCACTCGTTTTGACCTGTACGGCAGAGACAATAATTTGGCTGTTTTTCAAAAACTCGGAGAGTATAACTCATTTATTTTAAGCAACTTAAACATTAAATTAAGCAACTTGAAAAATTGGGAATTTTACCTCATTTACCACAAATCTTGCAATGGGATTGACAGTATATTTAGCGACACAATCATTATAGATAACATCCCTCCTATTAATTCAGATCTTGATTCAGTAAGTGTTGAGATGAATACACAAAAAACCATTTTAGGATGGAGTAAAAACTCAAGCTCAGATGTAAAGGGATATATCATTTACCATGTAACCAGTACTAATTCAGTAATAGCTGACACCAATTCAACCTCATATTTGGACAATGGAATTAGAAACCCAAGCACGGGCTCTGAGAATTATAGCATCGCTGCATACGATAGCTGTAACAATACGTCTTTAATAAGCATACCACACAGAACCATATATATACAAGGGGTTTTGAACCAATGTTTGAAAACCATAACCCTTAGTTGGAGTCCATATATCGGATGGAATGTTTCATCATACGACATTTTTGTTAGCACAAATGGTGGAGCATTTAAACTTGCGGGAAACGTTGTTCAAAACATAAGCAGTTTTACATATAATTTCTCATCATTTGGAGACACTTATTGCTTTTACATAAGAGGGTATAAGGATCTGAACCCTAACACAAGCTCTTCATCAAATAAAATATGCGTCAGCACTGGCAGCATCATAGCTAACAAAAACTCATATATTGCTAAAGTAAGCGTCTATAACAATATAGTTGAATTGGTTCTAATTACTGAAACCGGAAAATCGCTTCAAAAAGTAAACGTTTATAAAAAAGAAGGTAATACATCATTTGCCCTCTGGCAGAGCCTTAACACAAGTGGAGGGGTTTTAAGAATAACCGATCCGAGCGTTTATGTTCATAGCAAAAATTATAGCTACTATTTTACCACAGAAGGACCATGCAACTTAATATTTGACACATCTCAAATTTCGACAACAATTCTTCTTTCGGTTCTTATGGTTTCACCAGGAGACCAATTGCTTAATTGGACTCCTTATAACAAATTCATTAAAAACACGCAAAAACAGGAGCTTTTACTATCCAATAGTGCAGACTTTAACAATAGTTCCACGTGGAACACACTAACTACATATTCCAGTTTGCTTGATAATGGTTCAGATCAAACAAATTTCAGTGTAATCCAAGATAAAATATGTTACTGTATAAGAGCCATTGAGAACGACGCCAATCTATTGTTCGGAAGAAAAGACACAAGTTATAGCAATATAGAATGCTTAAATGCAGATCCAATTGTATATTTTCCAAATGCAATCCAAATAAATGGATTCAACACATCCTTTTATCCTAAGGGTGTATTTATCGATTACACGAAAAGCAGTTACCAGATATACAACAGATGGGGGCAATTGGTATTTGAAACAGACAACATTCAAACACAATGGTTTGGCACTTACAATTACTCAGTTGTAGAAAGCGAAGTATTCGCATATAAAGCAACTATTGTAGGATTAAACGGAACCATAAAATATTATGACGGCACTATAATTGTATTAAAGTAGATGATAAAATTTAACGGGGCTAGAAAAAACATAGGAGAAAAAGCATCGGTGTTAAAGAATGTTATTAAGACGATTGCAAAAGACCACAACTATAAGATAGGTCAAATAGACTACATTCTTGTAAATGACGAAAAGATACTTGAGATTAACAGACAATCGCTTCAACACGATTACTACACGGACATTATAACTTTTGACTACAGCGCAGAAAACTTTCTAGAAGGAGAAATATATATAAGCATAGAAAGGGTAGAAGAAAATGCCATACTATATAAAGAATTGTTCCACGTGGAACTATCGCGTGTCATATTTCACGGCATACTGCACATGGTAGGATATAAAGATAAGTCGAAGACGGAAAGCAATAAAATGCGTCAAATGGAAAAGATATATATAAATCAATATTTAAAAACGTTCCACGTGGAACAATAATATGAAAAAGGAATACGATGTCATAGTTATAGGTGCCGGGCATGCCGGTTGTGAAGCAGCTCATGCAGCAGCCACCATGGGTTCTAAGGTGGTGCTAATTACCATGAACATGGAAACAATTGCAAAAATGAGCTGTAATCCAGCAATGGGTGGCGTGGCTAAAGGTCAAATAATTAGGGAGATAGATGCCTTGGGTGGTATGTCGGGTATAATTACCGATAAAACCATGCTTCAATTTAGAATGCTTAATAGATCGAAAGGCGCTGCTATGTTCAGCCCCAGAGCACAATCTGACCGAATGAGATTCTCGGAGGAATGGAGATTAGAACTAGAGTCGAATCCAAATGTCGACTTCATGCAGGACAATGTTGTGTCTATTATAGAAAAAAACGGCAAAGCGGACTCTGTCAAAACAGGAATGGGTTACGAAGTATATGGTAAATCTATAGTCGTTACAAGTGGTACTTTCCTAAATGGATTGATACATATAGGCACAAAAAACT
>JBIKPR010000082.1:0-9670 GCA_044357345.1 Bacteroidia bacterium | reverse complement strand
CAATTCACAGGTTGAACTTGCCATGTCATCCCAAAATGTATAATCTTCAAATCCCTGTGGAAATTGATGGTGGTCAATTAAAATCTTTTTTGCATTGCTATCGGCTACCACATCGCCATACTCGTTTATCCGCGACAAATGATTAAAATCCAAACAAAAAATAAAATCAGCCTCATCGGTTAATGCCTTTGCATGGGTTGGGTTATGCTCGTAAACAATTGTTTGTTCATCGCCTTTCATCCATTTCAAAAATGAGGCATAATCTGTGGGAGATATTACAGTGGCATTGTATCCAATTGACTCAAGAAATAATTTCAATCCCAAACTAGAGCCCATTGCATCTGCATCTGGCTTATAGTGGGTAGTGATAACAATTTTAGGGTCTTCAACGGATGCAATTGCCTTAAGTATTTCTGAAGCTGAATGTAATACCATTTTGTTTAAGCTACAAAGATGCTTAAATTATGGGATTATATGCTAAAAGTTTTCGCCTATAAGCGTCTAAATCTTCGATAAATAGACCCTTATGTCCTAAATTTAATTCAGTTTTTTAGGGAAAAATCTCTATTTAATCCTAGAAAATTCAAATTTTGGATACCCTTTTTCACCTTTGTTATTGTAAAAATCAAGGAAGCGAAGTTTGTAATAGTCGCCATCGGTATCTTTAATGATATAGGTAATTTTTGAATTCACAGTATAATTTCCTGCTGCGCCAAAGGCATGTGATTTCCAATCATAGCCAATGACATTCCAATCGTTTGAAAAATGATAATCAGGTATTGAGGCTGCAGTAATTTTTTCAAAATTGTCTAATGAATCTCTTGCCACCATTACCTTATTTGGGTTGCTTAATACACCAGAAACCCTGTAAGGAAAAGGTTCATTGCCTGGCAAAATATCATAGAAAAAATGGTTATAACGGGTGAACACCAAGTCCCATCCATTCTTATCAGGTTCAATGTTTGTTACAATTTTTCCGGCATTTTTAAAACTATAATACGTGAAATTTCTTGTTTTATCTTTAGGAATAACAAAGGTATCTCCTGAAGTTTCTGAATAATTGGTTATTCTCACAAAAAATGCGGTATCATTTACATTCAAAACTTGAAGTTTCTTATATTTATTTACACCAGTTTCATAGCTCAATTCAATAACATAAATTCCGGGTAGATAATCAGGTGCAGCTGATTTATATGTCCTCCAATCACCAATAGCAGACATACTTGTTTTGCCTTCTGGGCCATCTCTCAACTCTTTATTTGTTTTGTAATAATTGGAATCACTTGCCAACTTTTCAGTTAAACCATAAACACCAATTTTCCTGGCTTTGATAAGATTCCCGTTGTTTAAAAAGATGCCATAACCAGCATCAGTTGTTTCAAAGCGGATATCCCAATCACCTGATTGCTTTTCTTGAAAGGTATTGGTACTGATATCCAAATACATATCTTTTTCATAATCAGATCCCAAGAAAACTTTGCTAATGGTAGAAGTGCCTATAGGTAATGTTATTGCATCTTCTTTCTTAAAGCAGCCACTTAAAAGAATTAGTATGGAAATCAGTATGAATGAAAGTTGTTTCAATTTCATAATTTGTAGTTTAGTTGTAGGAACAGAGAACGACCAACAGATACTGGCATGGTATTGCTGCCTGCATTGTGAAATGAACTTGATATATTGGTGGCCCTGATGGTTGTAACATTTAAAATGTTCTTGCAGCCAAATGTCAAGTTTAACTTGTATTTAAACATTGGTTTGCTCACAGTAAAATCTAAAAGATGATAAGATTCAGAATATGTACTCACAATATTTCTCAGATTGTCTAAAGCATATCCAAAGGTCTTTCCATTGTACTTGTGAAACATCGAAAATGTTGTGGTTTTCAATTTTCCTTTTTTAAGAGTATAAGAAGATTGCAGCCTCAGCTCAGGTGAATACATATACTTGTTCTTGCCAAATAAATCAAAAGCATTGTTGTATATTCCAGTATATGAACCACCAATAACCATCCTAAGCCCCCTGAATGTGGTACTGATATTAAAATTACTACCAATGGATTTAAAACGATCAATGTTCTTATAAGTATACTCTATGTTGAGTGCATTGGTAGAAACCAAAGCAATCTGATTAAAAATCTGATTATAAAAGTAGCTGTTGTCAAAATAGAAAACCATTTTCTTGATTTTCAATTTATACTTGAGTGCTGCATTGTGGTTATTGGACATCTCAGATTTTAAATCTGGATTGCCAATTATGTTGTGGTTGTAATCTACAAAATAGAGATACAATTCTTTTAAACTAGGTGCTCTAAATCCTCTTCCATATGCATAACGAACAGTAAAATTCTTAATGCCTGTCCACATCAACTGAATGGATGGAATAAATGGTGCGGCATAACGTGTGTTGTAGGTAGCTCTAAAACCAGGCTTAATATTTAATGATTTGATAGGCTTTATCTCTGCACATGCAAACAAGGCAAAATCATCCATTCTACCTCTATCCGCCTCAATTTTGGTTCCAAATGCGCTATTAAAATTCACATCATAACCAATTTGATACGCAAAATAGTCTTTTTGTGAATTGCTGTATGTTCCTCTGCTCATAAAGTTCAAAAATGATGTTGAGCTATTGGCATCTGGACTTGGCACTATGTCTAAGTTGTTCGATGACTGTGTTAAATCCTTTCTATAGGTAACTTTATCTCTTTGGTAAAAACCAAATGAGGTTAAAACATTCCAAAAAGATTTTTTATTGATTTTCTGTTCTAAATTTAATGAAGTTATGCTGCGGTTGGTCAAATAATACTCGTCGTATGCATAGGCTTCCAAATGGTTGACAATAGGCGCGCCACGGTTTTCTATTTTTTCACTAAATAAATCTGTTTTGAACCGTATCTTCAAATTTCCAGTTTGTTTGGTGATGCTAAAATTGCCAAAAACTTGTTGTTTTGGCTTCCAAAACATTACCCTTGAATTTGGATCCAATGCATAACCGCCAAAGAAATTCCGGTTAATACTTGCACCGAAATCAATATCATTAACCTTTACAATCGCCCCAGCACCCACATTGGTTTGTTTGATGCTTTCATAGTATGCATTTGCAAAAGCGGTCATCGGTTTTGTAGAATCCAACATAATGCGTTTTGAAATCAAATTAATTACTCCTCCTAAAGCATCTGTTCCATAAATTACTGAAAGAGGACCCTCAATTATTTCGACACGGTCAATATTGTTTAGGTTCAATTGTCCCAAATCAATGTTTCCATTTTCTCTGCCATTAATTGGAATTCCATCCAATAATATTTTTACATTTTGACCGCTTATACCTTGCAAACTGATAGATGATCCCAATAGATTATCGTTTCCAATTCGGACATTGTTTTCTTTAGATAAAAGGTCTTTTAAATTAAAAGCACCTTGTCGCTCTATGCTTTGCGCAGTAATGATGCGCACGTTGTGAACAGAATTAGAGCTTGTACTGGGTTTGATATTTCCAGTAGTAACTATAAATTTATTTATTTCTGTGGTATCCTCATATTGAGCAATAGCAATACTCTGAAAGAGCATTGCTATTGAAAATACGATATAACGAATACCTAATGTCAACTATTCCTTGATAAGTGTTTTCTTTACCAAACCAACTTCTGTTTGAATCAATACCAAATAGATTCCAGCTGATAAATTAGAAACGTCAACAAAATTTTCTTTTGTGTTAAGAAGCATTTGACCTTGTAAATCTATGATCGAAATAGACTCAATGGCAAGATCTGCATTGATTCTAACAATTCCATTTGATGGATTTGGGTACAAACTTATTGCGTCCACAACATCATTTGACTCAAGACCCAGAGTTGCTTGGTAAAAATTAAAAGTTGTTCTTCCTTTTGATCCCCCAGCGTATGACTTCATGGTAACTTTATATGTTTGGGTATCACGGTTAGTAATAAAATACACAAAAGTATCAGTAATGGCATATGCAGTTCCGGTAAATGTTTTCCAATCTGAGCCAATAGCAGAAATACTAGGATTTACTTTAGCTGTTTTATTTGCCAACCAAACCTCATTGCATTTTTTACCAAGATTTTTTGCCACTTTAGCCGTCGGGTTGCTCAATACACCTGTTACTGAATATGGAACTTTACTGCCATTGAAATCAATCATGGCTTTGTATTTGGTCCACAACATATCCCATTGGTCAGAATCTGGCTCTCTATCTAAAAGTTGTTTTGTCAACACATTGTAGTATACAAACATGCGTTTTGGATAATTCTTTTTACTAACTTTCAAATACACAGAATCTGTGTTGTCAATGTTAGAGATAATGATATGCCAAGTGGTATCCCAAGACAGTTCCTTAACATTGATTTTTTTGTACCAATTTGCAGATTTATTGTACAATACATATACGTTGCCATTGCTTTCAACATTTTTGTTGTTTTGGTTATAGGTTCCCCAGATGAAGTTAAATGGTCCTGCTTTTGGATATGTGCTGGTAAATGCGCTTAAATTCCAAGTGCTATCAGAATCTAATAGTTCAGGCAATGAACCTAAACCGGTGGTATCTGCGTTTCTCCAATTGCTGACGTTTGCACCACTCAATTTAACCAATTTGGTTCCTGTCATTCCTGCTTGTGGATTTTCGCCCAATACCGAGTTAACACGAATTGCAACGCCATTTGCTGGATTGTAAGGGAAATTGCTTGTTTGAACAGAAATTGCAAGGTGCCAGTTATTGTTTGGAGATGAAGAAACAACGCCATTTCCAGTGTTCTTTGCCTTTTTTAAACTGTAAAAAACATCAGTTCCAGAACCAGGTCCCATACTAACACTGTCGTTTGCCGGACAAACCTGTGCATAAACACCTGATAAACTAATACTTAGTAAAGCTAATAAGAATATTTTTTTCATTTTTTATAATTGATAATTTTGTTGCCGCAAATTTACTTAATTATTAGTGTTCACTGCTATAAATTTAGATTATGACAGTATTTTGACACAAGAATCTATTCTTTGAATTCAAATATATATCCAACACCTCTAATAGCATTAAAAAACTTAGGATTTTTAGGGTCAATTTCAAAATACTTTCTAAACGATAAAATAAAATTATCAATAGTTCTTGTCGAAGGATACACTGAATAACCCCATACTGTTTGCAGAATTTTTTCTCTACTCACAACTTCGTTTTTATGATCGATTAATAGCTTTAAGAGCAATACCTCTTTCTTGGTTAAGTTAAACTCTCCATTAGGCCCCTTTGCTTCATGTTTTTCAAAATTAATGTGGTTGCCACCAAAATCAAACTCTCTTAATCCAATATTAGATATTGCCGCATTAGCCCCCTTTCTGTTCATTAGGTTGTTAATGCGCAATTGTAATTCCTCCAAATTGAATGGTTTGGTCAAATAATCATCAGCACCTTTTTTTAAACCCGCAATTCGGTCTTCAACTCTGTTTTTAGCGCTGAGAAATAAAATGGGTACCTCTTGGTTCTTTAATCTGATGTTTTCGCAAACATTTAGGCCATCTATACCAGGAATCATAATGTCTAAGATGACCAAATCAAATTGCTCATCTTTAAATTTTGCAACTGCAGTTGTTCCATCTTTAACACCAACAACTTTATTGCCATCCATCTCTAGATTTAATTTAAGTAAATCGTGCAGACTGGATTCATCTTCTACCAGTAAAATTCTTTTGCTCATCTTAGTGTTGTTTAAAAGTAATATAAAAAGTTGTGCCTTGAGGTATATTTGCCTCTGCACGAATGTTTGCGTTGTGCGATTTCAAAATTTGTTTGACAAGAAATAGTCCCAAGCCTGTGCCCTTATTCTCTCTTGTATTCTCGTCTCCTACTCTGTAAAACTTCATGAAGATCGATTTATACTCTTTTGGGGCAATTCCACGGCCATTGTCTGATATAGCTACATTCAATTGTCCATTCTCATAAGAATAACTTACGGTAATCAGAGAGTTATTTCCTGCATATTTTATGGCATTTTGAAACAGATTGCTGAAAACCAGTTTTAAAGATATTTCATCTCCTAATATTCGCCTTTCTTGTTCATGGAAAATAAATTGACCAGTGAAATTTGGTTGGCATAAAACCAGATCTGCTGTCTTGTGAATCAACTCTGTCAAATCTACCATCGACATGTTGTAATTGTAACTTTTACCGTCAATTCTAGTCGCGAGCAATACATTATCCAACAACTCATTCAAACGGTCAGAATTATTAACGATTTGCTGAATCAAAGTATTTTGAATTTCTACATCAATTTTTCGATGTTGCAAAGTCTGTGAGCTTAACTTAATAGCAGTCAATGGCGTTTTTAATTCGTGTGTAACCGAAAGTAAAAAATTATTCTGCATTTTATTCAAATTAAGAAGTGATTCTAATTTTCCGAACACCCATACCACGCCTGAAATGACTAAAATGGTAAAGAATATAACTTCTGAATAAAAAGCCCTTTGTTTCTTAATAAAGGTTTTTTGGATGGATTTAAATTCTTCAGGGGAAATATCTATTTTTAGTAAATTGTATAAATTTCCATTGCTGTCAACAATCGATAAACTGGTCTTTATATTATACCCATTGTTTAAACTTTCATGTAATGAATTAATTTCCCTTACATGCTTCTTGTATATAGAATATGGCGATTGGGTTTCAGTGCCTTGTAACTTATCTATGTATTCATTTATCTGATTGTGTATGACAAATGAATTTAACTTCAAATTGTTGGATTCCAATTTGTACTCCTTTTCTGTATAATTAATGAATGAATACAACCACCAGCCGAAAACCGCAATGATGTATACAATTACAAAAACAAGAAATAGTCTTAACTTCAAAATCAGATTATATTTGTGAGCTACAAAATTAAGGCATTTCAAACTTCTCAGATGGAAGCAAAATACACTTTACAACAATTGGCACTAAGAAATGGGCAAGACAAACCAGAAATTTGGGTTGCATATTTGGGCAAAATTTATGATGTCACAGAAAGCCGTCTTTGGCGAAATGGCAAGCATTACGAGCATTGGGCGGGTCAAGACCTTAGTGAAGAACTTAAAGATGCCCCTCACACTGAAACCGTATTTCAGAAGTTTAAACAGGTCGGCATTTTGGTCTAATTATGACAGTATTTTTACATTAAAGAAAACGCAAAAAGAAAACGGGTTCCAATGGAACCCGTTTTTTATTGTCATTTCTAAAAGAAATGCATGCAGGAAATTGTCAATTATAATACTTGCTCTACTGGTGTGTATGGCAAATTAAATGCTTCTGATACACCTTTGTAAACTACTTTACCAGCAACAACGTTTAAGCCAACCAATAATTCAGCATTTTGTTTGCAAGCTTCTTTCCATCCTTTGTTTGCCAATTGAATTGCATAAGGAAGTGTAGCATTCGTTAAAGCCAAAGTTGAAGTATAAGGAACCGCACCTGGCATGTTAGCCACGCAGTAGTGAATAATGCCATCGATTACGTATGTAGGATCAGCATGGGTAGTTGCTTTAGTGGTTTCAAAACATCCACCTTGGTCAACCGCAACGTCTACCAATACTGCACCTTTCTTCATCAATTTCAACATATCTTTGGTAATCAAATGTGGTGCTTTTGCACCTGGAATCAAAACACCACCGATAACTAAATCAGCTGTTTTTATTGCTTGTCTCACATTGTATCCATTGCTGTACAATGTTTGCACATTTGCCGGCATGATGTCATCCAATTGTCTTAATCTAGGAATTGAAATATCCATGATGGTAACTTGTGAACCTAATCCAGCAGCCATTTTAGCCGCTTGAGTTCCAACAATTCCACCACCTAATACAAGTACATCTGCTGGTTTAACACCTGGTACGCCACCCAAAAGGATACCGCGACCACCCAATGGTTTTTCTAAATATTTTGCGCCTTCTTGTATGCTCATTCTACCAGCAACCTCACTCATTGGAACCAATAATGGCAATGAACGGTCAGCTTTTTCAACTGTTTCATAAGCCAAGCAAACCGCTCCGCTTTCAATCATAGCGTTTGTTAACGGCTGGTGAGAAGCAAAGTGGAAATACGTAAATAACAATTGGTCCTTCTTAATCAATTTGTATTCGCTTTCAATGGGCTCTTTTACTTTAATAATCATGTCAGCAATTGCATATACTTCTTCAATTGTTGGCATTAATTGAGCACCTGCCTCAACATATTCCTCATTTGAAAAACCGCTGCCTTCGCCTGCAGTACTTTGCACATACACTGTATGTCCGTGTCTTACAAATTCACTAACACCTGCTGGGGTAACCGCAACACGGTTTTCGTTATTTTTAATTTCTTTTGGAACTCCTATGATCATATTCTTATTTATTTTAAAAAAAGTGGTGCAAAAATAGTTAATTCCTTTAGTATAGAAAAAAAATGTTTAAAATTGAGCCTTTGCAACGACATTTATATGACCACAATCTTTGCATAACATAACAATAAGATGCGCATATTCAAAAAAAATCATACATTTGCCGCTAAATGATCATAGGAACTGTAAAAGAGACCAAAGCCGCTGAAAATCGCGTCGCTTTGAGTCCCGAAGTAGTAAAAAACCTCATTAAACAAGGATTTGAATGTTGCATCGAAACTGGTGCAGGTGTTGCCTCAAATTTCTCTGATGCAGCCTACGAATTAGCAGGTGCGAAAATTGCACAAAATGCCAAAGACGTATGCAATCAATCGGATGTTTTAGTAAAAGTGAATGCCCCTTCTAACGAAGAAATTCCAAATCTTAAAGAAGGTTCTGCATTAATTTCTTTTGTTTACCATTTAAACAATGCCGACTTATTGAATGCATTAAATGCTAAGAAAATTAACGTATTTTCCATGGATGCTATTCCGCGTATTTCAAGGGCGCAAAGCATGGATGCATTAAGTTCGCAAGCAAACCTTGCAGGTTATAAAGCTGTCATACTAGGTGCTCAACATTCCGCTAGAATATTCCCAATGCTAATGACAGCAGCAGGAACCATTACACCTTCTAAAGTTTTAATCTTTGGTGCAGGTGTTGCTGGTTTGCAAGCCATCGGCACTGCAAAACGTTTGGGTGCTGTGGTTGAGGTAACCGATATCAGACCAGAAACCAAAGAACAAGTTGAATCTTTGGGTGGTAAATTCATAAGTTTTGATACAGGCGAGGTAAAAATTGAAGGTGGTTACGTAAAAGAGACCAGTGAAGATACCTTAAAAAAACAAAGAGAAATATTAGGCAAACATTTAGCTGCGGCAGATATTGCAATCACCACTGCCTTAATACCAGGCAAAAAAGCGCCAATATTAATTACTGAAGACATGGTTAAAACCATGAAATTAGGAAGTATTATTGTTGATATGGCTGTAGAACAAGGTGGAAACTGCGAGATAAGTGAAGCTGGAAAAGTGGTAGTTAAACATGGGGTTAAAATTGTAGGTGAGGTTAATTTGCCTTCACAATTGGCTCAAAATGCCAGCGAAAGCTACTCTAAAAATATCTATGCTTTCTTAACCCACTTAGCCAATAAAGATGGTTTTAAATGGGAAATGGAAGAAGAAATAACCAAAGGAACTCTGATTTGCAAAGAAGGAAACTTACTAAAATAAACAATACGAATAATTTATAATGGAAGCCATATTAACCTTTATCTCCAAC
>JBIKPR010000081.1:0-9729 GCA_044357345.1 Bacteroidia bacterium | reverse complement strand
TTTTAAAGTCAGCACCATGGGAGGACAATTGGTACGCTTTGTTTTTCATCTCGACCAAAGCCAAGAAGATATTGCCAAACTCTGTGAAACTTTAGAAGAAATTAAATTGTAGAAACCCATTCTAGGGTCATAACAATTTTTTCATCGTCGTCAATAACATTGATGCTTTCATCAATCTTAACTTCAAGCAAGTAGATTACATTTTTTTCAAACAAAGACACTGATTCGCCAACAAACAGCTTGCCTCTCAATATGCCATCATGCTTATACATAGAACGCATAAAATTAAATGAAATATTATTGATACCGCGCTCAGGGATATGAATCCAAAAATTTTTATTTTCTGAATCCCCAGTAATTCTCAACAATTCATCTCTACCTTTAACTTTCCAATTCCCTGCAAGCATATGGTTTCTATTTAAGTGCACAAATTTACAGCAATTGTAATATCGTTGCGTACTTAGTTTTAAAGGCAAAGCGTTATTTACCTGAAAAGTGACCACTTATTTGAACAAAACAACTTGTATTATTGGCACCCAGTTCCAAGCATTCGCTATATACCAGCATAGCATTTGCTTGGTTTGCTTCCATGCAACTTGGGCTTACTCGGTGCCGCCGCATTGTTCGTGCAAAACCGAATAGCAAAGTCAAGCTGGGGTTTATCCCGTAGCGTTCCCAATGCTCTGCATGGGATCTGCTGCTGGGAATGCCGCTGCTGCTTGGGGTAGGCATTTCTTCCTCACGAACATTCATCCTATAATCAAGAATTCACAACACAGTTTTTTAATCAACATTCCCATTTGTTGCTTAAATTTCAATTATCTTGCCGAACGATTTAATGGAAGAAAAAAAACCGTTTTTATACCGTCTACTTAGCAATACTGCCTTCCATGTATTGATTGCAATTCTGGCAGGTATTTACCTTGGTCATTTCTACCCTAAAACAGCCATTAAAATGGAGATTATAGGCAAAACATTTGTCGACATCATCAAGGTTTTTATTGGTCCAATAATTTTCCTCACCATCGTTTTAGGCATAAGCCGCGTTGATAGCATGAAGAAAGTGGGTCGAATCGGGGTTAAGTCTCTCCTATATTTCGAAGTAGTGACCACATTTGCTTTAATACTTGGTGTTTTGGTGGCTTATATTTTCGAACCAGGCAACATCGATATGAGTGGTCTTAAATCAGCAGATGCTTCTACGTTTACCTCTGGTGCCAAACCATTTTCATGGAAAGGTTTTTTCCTTTCAAACTTCACCTTACAGGTATTGCTTCTCGCCTTAATTACCGGCGTTGCCCTAACCTATATAAAGACCAAGGACAAAGCATTGCACTTTTTAGAAAAAACAGCCCATGTGGTGTTTACAGGATTAAGATGGGTGATGTACCTTGCGCCTATTGGTGCATTTGGCGGAATGGCCTTTGCTATCGGTAAATTTGGTTTACACACCCTTATTCCTCTCGGCAAATTGATGCTTTGCGTATACCTTACCATGGCTCTGTTTATCTTCCTAATTCTTGGTAGTATTATGCGCTACTACAAACTCAGCCTGAACAAATTCCTAAAGAAAATAAAAGAAGAAATATTAATCGTATTGGCAACCTCTTCCTCAGAAGCTGCGCTTCCATCCATTATGAAAAAAATGGAAAAAATGGGCTGCAGCAAATCGGTGGTTGGTCTTGTTATTCCAACGGGATACTCTTTTAATTTGGATGGCACCTCCATATATTTATCTATGTCCGTTTTGTTCATTGCCCAACTGTACAAAGTTGAGCTTGGAGTTTTTGAACTCCTCAGCATTATTGGCATTCTGATGATTACCTCTAAAGGCGCAGCAGGGGTTACCGGCAGCGGTTTTATCGTCCTAGCCTCCACCCTCACAGCACTTCATAGCATCCCGGTCGAAGGCCTAGCCTTCCTCTTAGGTGTCGACAAATTCATGAGCGAAGCCCGCGCCATCACCAACCTCATAGGCAATGGAGTCGCCACTTTAGTCATCTCCAAAAGCGAGGGAGAAACTGAGTTTGTGGGTTTGGAAAGGGATTAATTTCGAGCGTTTTTTACCTACTTTTGAAAATTCAAAAAACAAAGGTAAACTCATACCTACACCAATGAAAAAAACAATATCAATTCTAGGCATATGCCTTGCCTTTACAGTTTTAAGCATCATTCCGTCATGCAAAAAGGATAAGGAAGTAACAAATGAAGAAATTATTGAAAAGGCCCTTGATGAATTTGTAGCAGACCTCCAATCGAAACCAGCAGACACAAGTAACATTTCTGCAAGGGTTAAAAATTACATGCAGGGAAGATCCGCAATATTTTATGGTTCAACTGTTACTTTATTAGATTCAACAAAAAAAGCGGTTTCTAGTCCTTATTGGTATAAGAAAAATGAAACACTTACATACTCTAATTTAATGGATACTGCTTATAAAATAAACACCCAGTTATGGCTGCGCGAAACCATAGATGGCGGGAAGTCGATATGGACAGCACCCTATTTTGATGCTGGAGGAGGCAATATATGGATGAAAACCCGCACCGTTCCTGTTTACATTAATGGGAAAATAAAAGCTGTAGCCACTACAGACATGCCATTAAAATAAACAAAACCTCTTGGGGATATGGTTGTTTAAACTTTATTTCAACCTTAAAACAAGATTACTGACCTGGAAGGGTTGTAAAGGAAGTATCAGGTCATAAATCAGAAAAAGACTTCAAACGCTATGTCAATCATGCAAGTAACTACAAGGATGAGGTAATCCGCCGCTCATACAGCACAGAAAACATGGAGAAGTTTATTTGAAAAAACTATTTGCCTATACAAACATGCAATAATTATCTAATACCTTAGAAAACTTAGAATCGATGCAAGGCGGTGGTGTAGTTTTATTGGTGTTTTAATAGGGATGAAATTCTTATTCAAATTTTAGATGAGGAGTGATTTGGAGTGATTGAGAGTGAAAATAATCAAACGCATTATTATAATTCATTTCAAATTATTAATTTCTTACCAAGAAGACTTTTAATATTTCATTATCATTTGATATATTGGCATTTACAATATTTTTCTATAAAATATTTTTGAATTTTAGTTTACATTCACTCTTTCAATGTAAACTAACTCCTATTTTAGTTTATATTTGCAATAGTAATGTAAACTAATTTACAGCCATTATGAGAATAGGAACTAAAGTAAAACAAACAGATGGTTTTAGTGCATTTATTCCAGATGCTTTTCCACCAAGAGAACTTCTGAGTTTTTCAAATGCTATTTTAACTAAAGCGGCAACTGCTGAAAGACTTATTGGCAAACTGGACGGTATTTCACATTCCCTTCCAGATGCTGACTTTTTTATCAGTATGTATGTGATAAAGGATGCCACAAGCTCTGCGCAAATTGAAGGCACTCGTGCAACCATGCTTGATGCTTTGGAATTAAGTGCAGGAGTCAACGCAAAAGATACAGATGCGGATGATATCTTGCATTATATAAACGCTCTCCATTACGGAAAAGCAAGATTAAATGATTTTCCTTTCTCGCTTAGGTTTATCCGTGAATTGCATAAAGAACTTATGACTGGAGCAAGATCAACCCACTTTGCGGATCCAGGCGAATATCGTAAATCCCAAAATTGGATAGGTGGAGCAACTTTAAAAGAAGCCCATTTTGTTCCTCCGCCAGTCAATGAAATGATGAATGCTTTATCTGACTTAGAAAGATTTATCCATAATGACGATTTAATGCCTGTCTTACAAGCTGGTCTTATACATTCTCAATTTGAAACGATTCACCCATTTCTGGATGGAAACGGCAGAACAGGCCGTTTATTGATTACACTATTTCTATACCAAAGAGCAGTGCTAGAAAAACCTGTATTGTTTCTGAGCAGCTATTTTAAGAAACACCAACAGTTGTATTACGACAAACTGAGTGCTTATCACAACAACAAACCTGAAGAATGGCTGCATTTTTATTTAGATGGTATCATTGAAACAGCTAAAGAGAGTATTGACACATCTAAAAAAATAGCTACTTTAAAAGAAAACGATATGCGCAAAATACAGTCACTCGGCAAAAGAGAAGCCGATAGTGGTGTTAAATTCCTTCAATATTTATTTACAAACCCATTGACCAGTGTCAGCATAGCTGTAAAAAATTTAAAATTCACACGTCCAGGAGCAACTAAATTAATTGAGCGTTTCGTAAATCTTGAGATTTTGAAACCTTTGGACGAGTCAGTTAAATATGGTAAGACGTATTTATATGATAAATATTTGAAGATTTTTAATGAGTAAATTTGATTGACATAATTCGCCCCAATAATAAACTATTGGAGTTAATACTGTTGAGATTTCTAAGTCAAACATAGTTTTTGAAAGTCGAACACCGAAATTTACTCTGTACGTTTTAGCAAAGTATCTTCTTCTATTCTGTCTAGTTCTTGCGCTGAATTGGCGTCTTTTAGGCAATCTTCAATAATCCACTTTAACTCCTCAATGTCCAATGTTACAATTAGTCTTTTTTCCATAAATATTTAATCCCAACAAAGTTAAGCCTGCGATTTTTTATTCATTGCCGACTTTGCCGAACGGCAATAGGTGGCAATGGAAAGTCAAAATTAGAAAACACCTCTAGCATTTTTGAAATCGGTCTTTAACTATTTTATTTGCAGACTTTATTAAATCAGAATATCATTTGTGTCACAATTTTTTAAAATATTGTGACAAAAAATGCGGTATTTCGCCACTACTATTTCATAATTTGAGTCATTAAAAGCTAGACTAAACTCAATAAAAAAGCATCAAAATACAAAGGGTTCATTTTTCGATTTTTGAAAAAACTGTATCCAATTTTGTATCCACATGAGTGGATATGGATGTAAAAAACCTCAAGATTAAGTCTGCAAATTCTTAATCATAGCATACATAATTCTTGACAATTCATCTGCCTTACTTAATTGGGATTGATAAAATGATTCTGAGATTTTTTTCTCATCATTTAAAATATCCAATATAGCAATACATTCATATAATGAAGCTCTTGCGGTAGTATAATAATTTTTTCTATCAGCTTTTGAAAATTTACCTGACCCTTCTGCAAGATTTAGAGGAACCCTAAAAGCAGCCCGTGATAGCTGATCTTTTATGTAATTATCTAATTTTGTGTTGTAAATAATTTCTTTTGTATCAATATAAAATCGCTTAGATTTCTGATACACATCTAATTTTTGAAAATCGAACATCGTAATTTAGTTTTAAAATAAAATTACAGCAAATAATTGTATTCAACAAAAATAAGTGTGAGAGTTAATGTGAAGGTGGATGTGAAAAAAAAATGACAGAGGATGTGTCGCATTCGCTTTCATTCTATAAAGAGATATGTATCCACAGTACCAGAGAATTCCACTTCGCTCCATTCACGGTACGTGGCAACAGTGAATGCGTGAAAGCTCACTGAATTGCACAAAAAAAGCCCGGAATTTTGTTCCGAGCTTTCTCTGCTTCACTGTAGTCCGTAGGGGAGTCGAACCCCTCTTGCCAGGATGAAAACCTGAAGTCCTAACCGATAGACGAACGGACCATTTGTTTTGACTAGCAACCCCGTTTTGGGGAGTGCAAAAATAATAAAAAAAATTAAATTACAAATACTTCTTTTAAAAAAAAATAAAATTACCTTTGCGACCACATATAATTAACAATAATTTATAACATGATACGCGTAGCAATTAATGGTTTTGGCCGCATTGGCCGCATGGCTTTCAGAGTAATGAGCCAAAGAAATGATATTGAAGTAGTGGCAATAAATGACCTTACTGACAATAAAACTTTAGCTCACTTACTAAAATTTGACTCTGTACACGGCAAATTTAACGGCACAGTAGATTATACTGATACCGCACTTATAGTTAATGGTAAGTCAATCGCTGCTTTAGCTGAACGCAATCCTGCTGCTTTGCCTTGGGCTGCTATGAATATAGACGTAGTTCTTGAATCAACTGGTCGTTTTACCGACGTTGAATCTGCTGGTCAACACATGACTGCTGGCGCTAAGAAAGTAGTTATCTCTGCTCCTGCAAGCGGAGAAATGAAAACAATCGTTCTAGGTGTTAACGACGATACTTTAGATGGAACTGAAACAATTTTATCAAATGCTTCTTGCACAACCAACTGCTTGGCACCAATGGTAAAAATATTGGATGATCTTTGTGGAATCGAAAATGGTTTCATGACCACCATCCACGCTTATACATCTGACCAAAACTTACAAGATGCGCCTCATAAAGATTTAAGAAGAGCTAGAGCAGCTGCATACAGCATCATCCCAACAAGCACCGGCGCTGCCAAAGCTGTTGGTTTGGTGATGCCGCACCTAAACGGTAAATTAAACGGAAACGCAATGCGCGTGCCTATTCCAGACGGATCTGTAACCGACTTTACTTGTAATGTTCGCAATCCAAAAAGCAAAGATGAAATCAATGCTGCTTTCAAAGCTGCTGCTAATGGCGCTTTAAAAGGTATACTTGAATTCTCAACCGATCCATTGGTATCTATTGATATCGTTGGAAACCCACACTCTTGTGTATTCGACAGCGACCTTACTATGGTTATTGGAAATACAATTAAAGTTGTAGGTTGGTACGATAACGAAGCTGGTTACAGCAACCGTATCGTTGACCTAATGGCTAAAATTGGTTAATCCATATATTATAAATTTCATAAAAAAACGCGGCCTCGGCCGCGTTTTTTTTGTGAGATACTTTTTTATTTATTGGTTATGAGACGAAATCTAGAAGCATTTTCCACATACTATACCCTAGACGCTATACCCTAGACCCTAATTATTCCGCCAACTTCAGCCCAATCACATTATCCGTTCCATCGGCATTCTTTCCTTCTATCAACACAGCACCGTCGGCTTGCGATAAAATGCTTTTTACATTTTGTATGCTCAAAATGGCTTGTTTGTCAATTTTTGTAACGACAAAACCAACCTGCAATTTTCCTTTAAACGGTCCCTCGCCCACAGCTACAACCTTAACCCCATTCTTTATACCTAGTTTGTCTTTCTCTTCTTTGCTTAAGTTTCCAAACTCAACGCCTTTAATGGTGTTCACATCATTTTTATCGGCCATACTCAAACTTTCTTTTCCGTCTAGGCCTTTCAATGTTACCTGTATGTCTTTAGCCTCTCCTTTTCTATTCACTTGTACAGTAATTTTATCGCCAGGGCGGAACTTGCCTATTTCTTCTTGTAAACCAGATACACTGTTTACCGAAACCCCATTCACTTTTTGAATCACATCGCCTTTTTTAACGCCTGCTTTTTGAGCGGATCCACCTTCGCTAAGTTCTTGAACCATTACCCCATTCAAATCTTTTAAGCCTTCTTTCTCTGCAATTTCTTGAGTTACCTCTTGAATAGCTACTCCCAATACGGCACGTTGTACTTTCCCGAATTTTAACAAATCGTCCATTACTTTTTTAACCAAGTTAACCGGCACGGCAAAACCATAACCTGTGTATGAACCTGTTTGGGAAGCAATGGCCGTGTTAATACCAATAAGTTCACCTTTAGTGTTTACCAGAGCACCACCGCTATTGCCTGGGTTGATGGCCGCATCGGTTTGTATAAAATTTTCTATTGCATATTGGTTGTCTTCACTTCTTAACAAGTCAATGCTTCGGCCTTTTGCACTAATAATACCTGCAGTAACAGTGCTTGTTAAGTTCATAGGGTTTCCAACGGCTAATACCCATTGACCCACTTTGGCTTCATCGCTGTTACCAAAAGACATGAATTTCAAATTCTTTTCGTCAATTTTTATCAAAGCCAAATCGGTGGTCTTGTCAACCCCAATAACCTCAGCTATGTACGTGCGTTTGTTGTTTAAAATTACTTCTATTTTGCTGGCATTGTCAACCACGTGGTTATTGGTTACAATATAACCGTCTTGCGTAATAATAACACCACTGCCCGCTGCCATACCTGGACCTCTTGGCATATCGAAGTCCATGCCATGGTCTCTAAAAAATTCGAAAGGGTCAATCTGCTGACCATTTCCACCGCCATGTGGGTTGCTTGATTTAACTTGTTCAAAATGTGACTTAATGTGCACCACCGCTGGTTTACTCACCTCAGAAACTTTCACAAAATCAAATCCGTAAAATTTTCCTTCATCTTCTATTAAACTCGCAAACTTGGCATGCTTAGATTGCATTTCTTCAAAACTGCCTGAATCAGAGAATTTGTTAACGACTCCATTAATGCCTAATGCAACCAGACCACCACAAAGGGCAATTGCAAAAATTCCTAATACTTTTTTCATACTGTTCGTGTAATTGATATGTTTTTTTATTGTTTCAAAAGATGTTCCAATCTTTTTTTGATTACTTTTGTAACGCAATTTCGCTTTAAAAAGTTTTTGTCTGTTTACCTTTCTCGACAAAATTGTATTAAACATCCACCAAGGTGCTCGGAAGAAAAAAATTAAATGATCAGCAACTGGTAGACGCCATAAAGGATGGCGATAAAGATGCTATGGTACAATTGTATAAAGACAACGCAAGCAGTATAAAAAACCATGTTTTAAAGAACAACGGCAATGCCGATGATGCGGAAGATGTATTACAAGATACCTGCATTGCCATTTGGGAAAAAATAAGGAACAACCAATTGGAATTGAAAGCAAAGATTAGCACCTTAGCTTTTGCCATAGCGAGAAACCAATGGTTAAAACGTTTGAATAAACTATCGAAAAATGTTCAAATGGATGGCATAAATACTGAAAAAATGACAGTCGAATCTGACAGTTTTCAGTTTGATGACAAGAAAAAAGTTCAGGAGGTATTGGGCATGATTGGAGAGAAGTGCAAAGAGCTGCTAACGTATTTTTATTTTGATGGCTACGACATGAACACCATTGCTGAAAAAATGAATTACAACAATTCAGATACGGTTAAAGCAAAGAAACACCAATGTTTTAAAAGTTTACAAGAACAATTTTTGAAGAAATACAGCCGACAAGATTTTATTTAAATTGAATTTAAACGAATCACATATCGAAGAAATTGATGCATATCTGCAGGGTAATTTAAACCTTGAAGAAGTGGCTGTGTTTGAACAAAAATTAAATTCAGACCCTAGCTTCGCTGAAGCATTTAAAAATCAAAAACTTTTAAGTGAGCTTATTAAGGAAAATGCACGCTTAGAACTAAAAGACTATCTGAAAACCCACGGACAAACAAAAGTTGTTTCTTCTAAGAATTGGTTGCAATCGAAAGTTTTTGCAATTGCGGCAACAGCTATTATATTAATTGGTGCTTTTGTGGTTTTCCAATTTTACATCAGTCCAAAACTGGAGCAAAATCTTGCCCTTGAAGAAACCGAACCTATTTCCGAAGGTAAAAAACAAGAACCGGTTGTAGTAAATCAAGAATCAAATCAAAACAAGCAATCTGAATCCTATAGTGAAAAAGACAGGCTTTATGAAGTGCCACCGCAGACGGTCGAAGAGCTAAAGGTGCTTGAAATGGAAATCGATGATGCACCTCCAGCCATAGATCAGGGTTCAGAAGACATGCATAATAAAAAAGAGTCAGATTACAATGTCGCTATAGAAATAAACATTAAAGATACGTTTTTATTTGCAACAAGCTTAACCATGCTAGACCTAAACGGCAGCAACGAAAGCTATGGTTTCAACCGAAAACCTGAATTAA
>JBIKPR010000080.1:0-9731 GCA_044357345.1 Bacteroidia bacterium | reverse complement strand
GGTTACACCTGCAGTGTTGCTTGCTGTGTTTAAAGCAGCACCTGTCGTGTTTTGAACTTGACCTAAATCTACTAAAGTAAAGGTAGTGTTTGCAGCTGGAATACTTAAACTTGATTCAAGTGTTAATCCCGCTACTGCAACACCATACAATTTACCATTGCTTAATCCAGCTTTGCTAATTTCATTTCCAGTATTGGTTTTTGTTCCAACATAGAAATAAACTTGACCTGGAGTTGCATCGTCTGTTCCAGCTACAATTGTTTTGTTGCTAGCAACTGGACTTGCTACTGAATTTTCCCATGAGAATTTACCTAAGTAAGGCAATTCGTAAGTAGAACCAGCGTTTACACCAGTTGAAATGTGAGCGAATGCTCTTCCTTCACTACCAATTTCTTCACCACACATGAATATACGCTCTTGAGTTCCTAAGCCTGTAGCTGCATTGTAGAATGCTGATACTGCTGGTAAATCTGCTGAACAAAAACGACCAAAACCTATAGGTGCCGGACTTGCAGCATTGTATTTGGTATAAGTTGTTCCGTTCCACAAGTAATAATCTTTAATTAAATCTGAACCACTTACTATTGATAAGTTTGATTTGTTGATTACCCATTTAGATACAAATGCACCCACATTACCGTGTGCACGAACCGCACCTGCTGTGTTTCCAGCTTCGTGAACCATCAACATTGTAAATGTACCATTTCCGTTGTCGTAGGCACCCATACCGTCGCCCAAACCAGCCATTTTATATGAACCAATTGCGTCTCCTGCAGTTAACAATGAAGTGAACGATGCACCTGGAGTTAATGGCAATATATATGGAGATTGTGATGAGTTTGAACCTGTAATACCTGGAACTAAAACTGTTTTAGGCGCTTTATAATTTTTTATTTTGTTAGCACCTTTTAAACTATAAACGAATACGTGACCAGTGATACCAGTTGCCATCGCTATACCATTGTCTGGAAGAGATGCCATTTGGCCATAATCATTGTCATTGCAAATTGCGATGGTACTGTCATTAATAATTGCCAATCCTTCAGCCTTTTCTAAAATTGCAGGCCATGAATTAGACAATAAGTTCATGAATAAAGTTTTCTTAACTGGTTTGATGCTATTGTTTGATAAACCTGTAGAATCTACCAAAGCTTCTAATGTTACTCCACTATATAAACCAGAATTAACAGAAGAAGCACCATTGATATTGATGGTGTATACTTTTTTGATATCGGTAGTTCCTCTTAAAGCAGCTTCTAGAACCAAAAAGGTACTATCATTAATTGAAGCCATATCGCCGATTTTCCAATCGCGCAAACGAATTTGGTTAGCACCTGTACCAATAATACCATCGTTTAAATAAACGATCATTCTTTGTGCGTTTGTAGCTGGATCGATTTCTAAAATTCTATGAATTCTAGTACCTTCGCCAATAGTTTTGTTAGGGTATAAGATTGGACTTTGAATAATTGCATAGATTTTACCATTTGGCGTCAATGCAATTCCTTCGAAACCTCTATTGTTTTTGCGGTATTTGAAACATGAGTCGATTAATACATCCTCAGGTTGTGCACCTAATAAATTTGCATATGGAGTGTATCTTTTTAACACAACGCCATTTGGATTTAATTTCCAAATAGTTGGACCGCCTTCTTCACATATCCAAAAGTTACCGTCTTTATCAACGACTAAACCTTCAGCGTCAATTCCCCAAACATCTTTTGCTACTGTTTTTTTGTTAAAATTTGCGCAATTTAAAACGGTATCAGTTGATACAACTTCTGCTGCCGTGCTACCAAAACCAGTAGGGTTCAATAAACCTGATGCACCTTGTCCATTTGGACGTTTCATGGTGATGGTTTGTAAAATTTGTACTGAGTCACCAGATACACGTACTCTATGTATTTTAGGCACGTAATTGGCGAATCCATAAATTTTGTCGTAAGTAGGACGGCAAGTAGACGGATTGGCTGCTGCCGCATCTACGTTAACACCTCTATCTGATATTACCCAAAACTCTTTACCGTTGGTATTTGGAATTGGATACATTCCTGAGAAACCACTTTCACGGAATTTAATCCCTTGGAAAGTGCCAATAGTTGCAGAAACCTTATTAGAGTAGTCCTGCAATAGACTGATTTGTGCTTCGGACGCTTTACTCGTAATTAAACAGAGCAAGAGTCCAATCATTTTTGTTAAATTTCTTTTCATTGATGCATTGATTTGATCCCTGCGAAATACCTCTTTTGAGGTAAAATGAAAATGATAATGATATTATTTAAAGTTAAAAATTACTGGTTTTAAGTAAGGATTTAATAACTTGGATTTGCATTTTTATATCCCCTAATTTTTCATATTAATTAACAAGAAAAAAAACAATAATATACTCTTCAATAGGCTCTTATAATAAAAACATGTTGCCCAATACAAACATACTTTTAATTACCCGTAACACAAACAACACATTAACTACCCAAAATGAGGCGTTAAGTTTACATGCGATTTAAATTAGATCAATAAGAATTTAGAGCTAAAACCGCTAGATTCCCAAATCCAAATCGCCGCCACCTCCGGATCCGAACTCCTCAACATCACCTTCTTCTTGGTATTGGTTGCAGTTAAATTCGGTGCTTAATTCTTGAGCCGGCCGGTCTATTGGAAACAAATTAATATCTAATTTTGGGTCTTCTTTAGCTTTCTTGATAAAATAAGCAAATATTGGAAGTGCCGCATGGGCGCCTTGTCCGAGGTTGGTTGATCTAAAACGTACTTTACGGCTATCACAACCTACCCAAGTTGCACAAACCAAATCCTTTGTGACACCCATAAACCAACCATCACTATTGCTTTGGGTTGTTCCTGTTTTACCACCTATCCATCCTTCAACACCATATTTACCCCTTAAACGCTGCGCAGTACCTCTTTGAACAACTCCTTCTAACAACTGACACATCACATACGCTTTTTCTTCTGTCATAATTTGCTTAATGTCAGTGGTGCCAAATTCAGCCAAAATATTGCCATTTTTATCCTCAATTCGGGTTAAATAACTCGGTTCAACCCAATATCCTTTGTTTGCGAATGTTGAAAAAGCACCCGCCATATCATAAGGTGAAATATCTGTAACACCCAAACAAATAGATGGTACCGGATCCAATTTCGCCGAATCAATACCCATTTTTCTTACAAAGTCAATAACATTTGCAGGTGCATTAGCACCCATAGTATACATTAATTGTGCAACAATACAGTTGGTTGAGTTGGCCAAACCTCTGTACATATTCATGGTTCCACCGGAACTGCCATCACTATTGTGCACTGTCCAGTTTGGATATGGAGGTGCTACATTGGGGAATTGTATACAAGGCGATAACTTATTGTCGATTGCAAGTGCATAAACAAATGGTTTGAATGTTGATCCAACTTGTCTTCCAGCACTTTTGTTTACATGGTCATACTGAAAATAATGGTGGTTAATCCCGCCTACCCATGCTTTCACTTGTCCAGTACTCGGCTGAATGGCGATAAATCCTGTGTGTAAGAACTTCTTCATATACTTAACAGAATCTAATGGGCTCATACTGGTATCTCTATCGCCATTCCAAGAAAATACTGTCATCTTGGTTTTTGTGCGACATACTTTCATGATTTTAGCTGTATCACCATCATACATTTGTTTTAATGCATAATACCTAGGTGTTTTCTTTAACTCAGCAATTGGATAATTAGACAATACTTTCCAATTCTCATCTCTCCAAGGCTCTTTATTTGCCCATGATTTATCAAACTCACCTTGTAAATCCTTTAAATGTTTGAAAGCTGCTTCTTCGGCATATTGCTGCAACTTAGAATTAATGGTGGTGTAAATTTTCAATCCATCCTTATACAGGTTGTAGTTCTCTCCATTCGGTTTTTTATGCTCTTTGCACCATTTGCTTAGATCGCGTTTTAGCCACTCTCTGAAATAAACCGCTAGACCTTCATTATGGTCCTCATACTGGTAATCCAATACAATTGGCGAGGCTTTTAAACGTTCGAAATCTTCATTGCTTAATTTTTCATTTCTTAACATTTGACCCAAAACAATGTTTCGTCTGGTTGTAGAATTGTTGGGATTTCTTTTAGGATTATATATGGTGATTGCTTTTAGTACACCAACCAAAACAGCACATTCTTCTGTTTTTAAATCTATTGGCTGTTTGTTGAAGAATTCTTTGGCTGCAGATTTTATGCCGTATGAGTTGCCCGAAAACTGAACCGTGTTTAAATACATGGTTGCAATTTCCTCTTTGGTGTATCTTCTTTCCAAGCGAACAGCAATGACCCACTCTTTTAACTTTTGAGTTAAACGTATCACCATATTGGGACGCTTTCCATCATCATAGTGAAATAAGTTTTTAGCCAATTGCTGTGTTATTGTACTTGCACCACCTGATGCTCCAAGTCTAACAACAGCGCCGACCAATCGCTTTACATCAATTCCGGAATGTTCATAGAAACGCTCATCTTCAGTTGAAATCAAGGCATCAAACATGTCTTTTGGGATATCATTATAACCCAAATAAGAACGTTTTTGTATGAAATACTGACCAATCATCACACCATCTTCACTGTATAACTCGCTGGCCAAGGCGCTCTTTGGATTTTCCAATTCTTCAATATCTGGCATAGAGCCCAATATTCCAATGTTAACCAAAATAAAGAATACAGGGACAAACAAAAGGGTGTATAGAAATATTTTCCAGAACTTTTTATTGCTGTTGCTGTCTGTATGTTTGCTCATATAATTTATTTAGAAAGTGTAATTTGTTTTGAAAAAGGCTTCGTAATCGCTAATTAATTTCTCCGTGAGTAGGATGGTAAAGTTTTCCTTGCTAATGAGATATTGCAAACTGGTGTCTATAATTTTCAAATCTGCAAAGAAATTAATGTTCGCTCTCATTTGGCTTAAATAATTTTTAGCAAGCTCCATACCTTTAAAATTATTGACTATTAAAATTTGATATTGATCCCCTAATAAGGAGGTGGTAACTTTCAAACCATCATTGGTGAAAAAAGATTTATTGTAATTCAAAAATGCAATTTTCAATGGAGTCATGTCGGTATTTTTAGGCACCAATAGCATATAAAACTGATCAGCAGTCGGATTGTAGGTATATTTATCACTGTTCTTTTGAACAACAATCTCACCGCTTTTAATCTTTAACAATTCTATCGTTTGTGTGGCTTGATTGGCTATTGCTGTATTTGGATAATTATCAGCAATGGCTTGCAATTTAACTTGAAAAGGTTTGAATTGCCCTTGCTCTCCCAATATTAATGCTTCTATATAATCGAAATTAACTTGCAAAGGATTTCCAGGGAATTTCAAGTCGTTTTCTGCTTTAAACTTCAAGGCCTCTTCATACTTTTTTTCTTTAAAAGCTGCATAGGCTTTTGAATATAAAATTTCAATGACATCATCCGCAGGGATTGCTTCAATAGTGCTGTCGCTCTGATCTTGTTTTAAAAGAACACTTAAAAAATTAGAATTGGGGTCTTGTTTACGAATCAATTCTATGAAATAATTTGCACGCTCCAAATTCTTTTGGTCTTGAGCGATTCTTGCCAATAAATACCAAGCATTAATTTGAAATTTATTGTCTGGGTACTTAGCATTTAGTTCCTCCAACATTTTTTTAGCCTTATCGTACTCCTTTAAATCCTGGTAATATACATTTGCCCCTAAAAAATAAGATTCTGCCAAATCATCCTTCATTTGTTGTTTTTCCAACTTGGTAAAAGGCAAATTCTCATAATACTTTTTACGTTCATTTGGAGCTTTTTCCATTGCAGCTTTTTTCAATTCACTTCCAAGGTCATTGCTCTTTTGCTCATTGTCAATTTTCTTCCAGAGCTCTGACTTATTGCTGCTCACAGCCCAAAAATCCATTAATTCGCGCGTCCCCCAAATTCTTTGAAAATCTTGTATCCCTTTGGTGCGAGATGACATATTGTAAAACGGAAAATTGGTACTGGTTACCACTCCATTTGAATTGTTAATATTATTCAATTGGTTCTTTTTGTTTTCCTGATTAAACTTCTCTTGTTCCGCCTTTTCCTTTTCTTCCTTAATTAATTTATCAATGGTTTTTTCACGCAATTTTTCATTGTCTGCCAAACGCAATAAACTGTCTTTTTCGCGAATATTAACCAAATGTTTAATCAGTTCATTTAGGACCAAATTCTTATCTTGGATTTTCTTGTAATCAGAATGGGTAGGGTCTATAGTTCTAGCAGCGCTATCATAATATACTTGCGCATTTTCATAATCTTGTTTCTTAAAATAAATATCGGCTAAGGCTAAATAAGCATTGCTCTTAATGCCCATATCCGTTCCATTGGAACGCAAACAACTCGTATATTCAATGGCCGCACCTGCTTCATTCTTATCTGCAATTTCAAGATTTCCGAGTTCAAAATAAATTTGATCAAAATACTCAATGTTTTTATCATCACGCAGCATATCCCTGAGCACAAGTTTGGCATTTTTAACCTCTCCTCGGTTTTTAATGTTGATGGCCTTTGCCATATTTAACTTTGCATTAAATGCAAATTGATATGGCGGGTTGAGTTTGATAACCTTTTTGTAGCGCAGGCTAGCTTGAACATTGTTTTTGTTTAAAGCATACAATTGAGCCAAAACAAAATTATATCTAACTTTCTGAATCTTATGCTTTAGTTTAGGAATAGCAGCTTCGAGCAACTTAATTGCATTGGGATACTTCTTCTGCTTGATATTCACTGCAGCACCTGCAATATCCAATTGGGTTTTCAAAACCAAAGGGAAATCTTTTTTTGAAAGCAATTTTGTATAAAGTGCTTCAGCATCATCAAATTTACCCATCAAGATATAGGTGGTAATTAAATTGATCTCCGCCTGAGCTGCAGGAATACTTGCTTTAAATGAACCTGCAACATACTCATAGACTTCAACAGCAGCGTAAAAGTCACCTTTGTACAATTGGGCATCTCCCATTAATAAATAGGCATCATCAACCCACTTTCCTTTTGCGTGTTTTTCAATAATGTGAGAACATTTTTTAATGACCTCATCCATTTTGGATGCATTTCCTTTTAGAGAGGCCTGATCGAGCATAGGATATAAAGACAAAACATCTTTGTAATTGTCTTTATAGGCAATGACTGTTTCCTCTGTGGTGTTTGAAACCAACAGATTTGCATTGTAATAGTAATTATAATGCGAGACGGAACTATGCCATTGCTTTGAGAACCATGACTGCGCATTTGCTTGAACCGCTAGGAAAAGGCAAAGGAGATATATATATTTTAATTTGAACAATTTTTATTCTTTAACAAAACCTATTAACTTTGAAAACGCAAATTTATTATTTGCCGAGCATTTTTTTACATGGATAAGAAACAAAACAGGAGAAAATTATTAAAAAAACTTAGTAACCGGTATCGGCTTCTGATAATAAATGAAACAAATTTACAGGAAAAGACTTCATTAAGCCTTACCCCTTTCAACGTTTTACTTATTGGATCTGCGGGATTACTATTGTTTTCACTCATCAGTTGGGGTATTTTTACCCTTTTCCCTGGTGTGAAAGATTATGCCCCTGGTTACAGTCAGACTTTTGACGGTAAAATGAAAAATGAGGTCCTTAAAAAAATAAGCAAACTCGAAAATGAGCTGGGCATGGCTCAAAAAAGAGAATTGGCAATGAAACAAATCATTAGCGGTGAAGATGTTACAGCCTATGATATACCATTCAAAGCAGATAAAAGCAGAGATGTTGAATTAACCATCAACGAAACCAAAGCAGATGGTGAGCGGGTTAAAAATGCAAACGACAAAATTGAACAAGCCAAGGCAAAAGAATCTACCGATAGCAGGCCAATTTCAAATATTGGCATATCTGACGTAAGCTCTGAACAAGATTTATTGGGCAACGAATTTTTGTTTTTCACCCCATTAAAAGGCAATATTGGAAACAGTTTTAATGCTCGACACCCATATTTAGACATTGTTCCATCGATAGATGAAACAGTTAAAGCAACCATGGATGGGACGGTGGTTTTTAGTTCATGGACACCTGAATATGGTTTTACAATTTCAGTATTGCATCAAAACAATTGGATGTCCGTTTATAAATTCAATGCAGCCGTTTATAAAGAGCCAGGTTCTTTTGTTCGTTCAGGAGAAACCATTGGCATAACAGGCTATACTGACAAAGCAAACCCTAAAAAACAACTGCGTTTCGAACTTTGGCATAATGGAATTGCAGTTGACCCATTAAATTACATAGTTTTTTAATAATATTGCATTCAAATAGAATTTAAATAATTTTGCACCCATGTTGAACAAAAATACCAAAAACGACTCATCACAAAATTCAGCGCTTAATATGATTGGCCTAGGAACATTAATAAAAGGTGATTTAAGCTCTGAAGGAGATTTGAGGATAGATGGTAAAATTGAAGGCAACGTCCTCTCCAAATCAAAAATCGCCATGGGTGCTTCTGCAAGCATTATAGGAAATGTAAATGCTAGAAGTGCTGATATCTCAGGACGCATTGATGGTGATTTGATTGTGAATGAAACTTTATTTTTACGCTCTTCTGCAAAAATAAATGGCAATATCACCACCTCTAAATTGGTGGTTGAAAGCGGTGCCGAATTTAATGGAACTTGCCATATGAGCAGTTCAACCCAAACCAAAGCTTGAACAAAAAGAAACCTTTAGCTGATTACGCAAAATACTCTGCATTGGGATTACAAATGGCTGCTTTTATTGTTATTTGTACCTTTGCAGGAAAATACATTGACTCTTTTAAATTCTTGAAAATGCCCTTGTTTACTATAGTTGGGCTTATTTTCGGTGTATTTGGATCGATGTACTACATGATAAAAAAATTGTAATGAATTCAAAACCTCTTATAAAAACTTATAGTATTTTTTTTCTTATTCAGTGCGTCTTACTTTTTGCTATTCCTCAATTGAGCAAAAGCCATATTGATAAATTTTCATTGGCGGGTATAAGCTTAATTATGCTTTTGCTTTTTATTTTCGGAACCAACAAAATTTTAAAAGGATTGGACATTTCTCAGAGCCGTTTTAACGCAGTGTTTTTTGGAAGCATGGGATTAAGAATGCTGGGTACACTTATTTTAATTGGCATATACCTAGTAATCACCCCCTTAGTAAACAAGTTGGGTATAATTTTTCTGATTTGTGTTTATTTTGTCTACATGAGTTTTGAAATTAAATTTATCCTACCTAAATTGCGCACCGATTCAGAAAAATCTAAAAATACTGATGATGCCCGAAAATAAAGGACTTTCAACTATCAAGAAATTACAAAATTTTACACTTATTGTAATTTTTGCGCTTTTTTCGCCTATAAATTCGTTTGCCAACGAAGCAATTAACTCTAGCGATACCACCCTTGTAGAAAAAACAGAACACCATGCAACGCATGCTGAAGCCCATGGAGAAGCAGAAGCATTTAATCCTGGTAAAATGATTTTGGACCACGTAAAAGATGCACACGATTGGCATATTTTAGATTACACATCCAACGGCGTTTCACATCCAGTTAGCGTTCCACTCCCAATTATATTGTACGACAATGGTTTACACCTATTCATGTCATCTAAATTCGAACACGGCCATGCAGTGGTAGAAAGCAAAGGAAATTTTTACAAACTTCACGAAGGTCATATAT
>JBIKPR010000026.1:0-31514 GCA_044357345.1 Bacteroidia bacterium | reverse complement strand
TGTCTGCACAATCAGTATTCTGTTCTGCGATTGTAAAAAAGAAAAAAGTGTGTCTGAAATTGTTTTAGAATATCCAATCTTATTTGCTCAGAACATGGAAATAGACACATTGAATGTCGACAGTTTAATTGTTAGAGAATCGTACGAATTCCCAGCCAACCTTGAAGGGGAATTGGCTAAAAACAACACCACAAAATCAAAAATCAAGTCGGCCAAACTAATTGGTTTCAGAATTCAGGTATTGGATTACGCGGTTTACGACAGTGTAAACTACGCCAATTTGAAAGACTTATCAGAGATTAGAGTTGATATAAAAAATAGCAATGTGGGTCAAATGGAAGTTGCCCGAAAACTAATCTCTGACGTTCGTGTTAAGGCTGTAAACCTTGATTTACCTGATGTTGAAGGCAAAGAGTATCTTAAACAAGACAATTTCAGTATGGTCTTCAAATACAGAAAACGCAGACCAATGCCAGATGAAATGCCATTTATAATTTCATTGAAATTCAAGATTACGGCTGACCCACTGTAAAATTCATTTCGATTTATCGTCTCCATTGTCTTGTTATTTAAAAATAATTGAATATTATTGCCAATAATTATACGGCAATATGAACGAAATTAACAAGACTTCAGGACACCCAAAAGGGTTGTATTTCCTATTCTTCACAGAGATGTGGGAACGATTCAGTTATTATGGAATGAGAGCAATCTTCATTCTGTTTATGACCAAAGTCCTTTTATTAAATGATGCAGCGGCATCTGAAATTTACGGCAGTTACACAGGTTTGGTTTATTTAACCCCATTGTTAGGTGGTTATTTATGTGATAAGTTTTTAGGAAACAGACGAAGCATTGTTATCGGTGGATTCTTGATGGCCTTAGGTCAGTTTTTTATGTTCTTAAGTGCCTCTTCTGGTGGCGATATGGGTGTTACTTTAATGTGGGCGGGATTAACTTCATTAATCATCGGAAATGGTTTTTTTAAACCAAACATTTCTACCATGGTTGGTCAATTATACCCAGCAAACGACCGAAGAATTGATAGTGCCTTTACAATATTCTATATGGGTATCAACTTAGGCGCTTTTTTCTCTCCTTTAGTTTGTGGTTCTATGGACTTTAAATGGGGTTTCTTAGCCGCTTGTTTGGGAATGGTGGTAAGTTTAATTTCATTCATCGTTTACCAAAAGAAATACTTGGTGTCTGAAGAAGGAAAAGAAATTGGTTTGCCTGTTAAGCCATTGGACTTCAAAAACATTTTGGTTATTATAGGTTCAATTGGAATTATATTCTTCATGTTGAATTTCAAACAAATGTTTAAAAGCGATTTGGACATCATCAGTTATTTTATTTACGGCGCGATGATCATTATGCCAATTATTATTTTAAGTGATAAAAGCTTGAGTAAAATTGAAATGAAACGCATTGTTGTAATCTTTATCTTGGCCTTCTTCGTAATCTTCTTCTGGGGAGCATTTGAGCAAGCTGGCGCTTCATTAACTCTATTTGCCGACAGACAAACTGAAAGAACCATATTTGGATGGGAAATGCCTGCCTCGTATTTTCAATCAATTAATCCATTAGCAGTTATTGCTCTTGCACCAATATTTACTTTGATATGGGGTTTCTTATATGTAAGAAAAATGGAACCATCTTCACCATACAAAATGGCATTTGGTTTGGCCTTAGTTGCCTTAGGATACGTGGTTATTGCAATCGCCGTTAAAGGTCTAGGTGTTGAAGACAAGGTGTCTATGTGGTGGTTAATTGGCTTGTACGTTATCCATACCATGGGTGAATTGTGCTTATCTCCAATCGGTTTGTCAATGGTTTCTAAATTGGCTCCTTTAAGATTGTCTTCATTAATGATGGGCACTTGGTTCTTGGCCAATGCCGCTGCCAATAAATTTGCCGGTACATTAAGTGCATTAATCCCTCCAACTGCGGGTGCAGAAGCAAGCACCTCTCCAATTGTTTACCCTTCAA
The DNA here is from genome assembly GCA_044357345.1 of Bacteroidia bacterium. Taxonomy (GTDB): domain Bacteria; phylum Bacteroidota; class Bacteroidia; order NS11-12g; family UBA955; genus JABMMZ01. The sequence goes on along the minus strand of JBIKPR010000026.1, from coordinate 29,525 downwards.
TACTTGGTTTTGAAATCACCAACCTATACGAGTTTTTTATGTTGTTTATTGTGATGACAGGCGTTGCTGCTGCAATACTTTTTGTATTGAGTTCATGGTTGCAAAAAATGATGGATGAAAAGAACACCGGAGCTGAAGCGGCTTAAGGGATAAAATCTTTATAAATATTTTTCAATTTAGACAAACCTACAAAGTTATTTTGTAGGTTTGTTTTTTTATACTCAAACCTTATGTGGAAGAACCATCCTAAAGCTTTACCTTTTTTGTTTTTATCTGAAATGTGGGAACGTTTCGGTTATTATCTAATGATTGGAATATTTACACTTTACTTAAAGAATGTAGAATCCGGTTTTGCAATGACCGAAAAAGAGGCCTCTGATTTATACGGAACCTTTATTGCTTTGGTGTTTCTTACCCCATTTATTGGCGGTTTATTGGCCGATAGATATCTCGGTTACAAAAACTCAATTGTTGTTGGCGGTTTGTTAATGGGTGCAGGATACCTGTTGATGGGCGTGCACCATATCAGTATGTTGTATTTGGCAATGACCTTAGTGATTGTTGGAAATGGTTTTTTCAAACCGAATATATCTACCTTACTAGGAAACTTATATTCAACAGACAACTACAAAGACAAAAAAGACGAAGGGTATAATATTTTTTACATGGGCATAAATGTGGGTGCCTTTATTTGCAACTTCTTTGGTGCTGCTTTGCAAATATTATTGGGTTGGAAATTTGCATTTATGGCTGCAGGGGTCGGTATGTTTATAGGGGTAATCGTCTTCCTATTAGGCACCAAACATTATGCTGGTTTCGACCAAAAGAAAGGCGTTCAAGAAGGCGATATGCCCTTTTACAAAATTGTATTGTTTATCTTATTGCCATCAGTAATATTTGGTGTTATTGGTTGGTTGTTAAAAGGCGTGGCATCTGAAAGCAATTTAGACAGCTATATTTTCGGGTCTGATAGCACCGACGCCTTTATTTTTGCCTGTATTCCTGTTGTGTTCTTTTATGGCAGTTTGTTTGTGAAAGCAAAACAAGAAGACAAACGTCCCATTGGCGCTTTGCTCACCATATTTGTGGTGGTAATTTTATTCTGGGCAGTTTTCAAACTTAATGGTTCTGCCCTTACCACTTGGGCCGACCGTTACACCGATAGGCAAATTACAGGAAGTACTGAAACGGTTTTTAACACCTTAAAACTTTCTAAGGAAATTGAATACAAAAAAGACTCCGTTGATTTGTACGATGCAAATTTCAAACTACAAAAAAGCGAGGGTATTATTCAAAAAGAGTTCAACTACCCTTTGTATTTTAGAAATGTTGCCAAAGAAAAGTTGCCTACTGAAGGCAATAAAGTGTCTTTATGGGCGACTAATTTGAGCCAATCCATTAATCCTGGGTGGGTTATTATCCTTACGCCTCTCGTTGTTGCATTTTTCACCTTTTTACGCGGACGCAAAAAAGAGCCAAGCACTCCGAGCAAAATTGCTTTTGGATTGCTTATTTCAGCACTATCGGTATTGGTAATGGTTGCCGCTGTGCAAATAGGCGCAAATGGAACTGAGAAAGTTTCTGTGTGGTGGTTGGTTGCCAATTATGGAGTTATAACGATTGGCGAGCTGTTTTTAAGTCCTATGGGCTTGTCGGTAGTATCAAAGCTCAGTCCCACCAACATTACCTCATTAATGATGGGTGGTTGGTTTTTATCAACTTCCATTGGCAACAAATTAAGTGGTGTATTGGCCAGCATGTGGGATACCTATCCAGACAAGTCCAATTTCTTTTGGATAAACTTCGCATTGCTCATGGCAGCTACCTTGTTGATGTTTGCCTTATTGAAGCGACTCAACAAAGTAATGAAAGAGAAAGGTATAAATTAAAAAACGATGATGGAAGAAAAATACAGTTTAGAATCGATACAAAATTTCAAGGGCACTTACCCTAAACAAATTTGGATACTCTTTTTGGTGGAAATGTGGGAGCGCTTTTGCTTTTATGGCATGCGTGCTTTATTGGGATTGTATATCTCTCATTTAATCTTGAGCGCCAATTACAAGCCATTGAGTTCTGAGGCAGGTGCTAGCGGCAATCTAGCAGTTAAAAGCGAATTGGTTCAAAAACAAGAAAAGTTCTTGGCCGAGAACAAGGAAGAGTTGAACATCAAACATCCGAGGTATTACATAGAGACCTCACAACAAATTGAACGCGATAAAGCCGAAAGTATATCCAACAAAAGATACGGATTGATTCAAGCATTCATATACGCCATGGCGTTTATTGGTGGCATGTTTGCAGATAAATTATTTGGATTTAGAAAATCAATATTCTGGGGTGGTACTTTAATGGCAATTGGAACATTTTTGATGGCTTTGCCTGGCAGTTTTGCTTTTTATTTTGGAGTTAGCATTTTGATTGTTGGCAATGGTTTTTTCAAACCCAACATATCAACCATGATAGGTGATTTGTACAAGCCAGGTGATCCGCGCAGAGATGCTGGCTATGGCTTGTTTTATGCAGGTATTAATATTGGGGCGTTATTGAGTGGTATCACCATAGCCTACATCGGCACTTCGGTGAGCTGGTCGCTAGGTTTCGCCTTAGCGGGAGTGTGCATGGTTCTAGGATTGTCTTTATTTATCTTCACACAAAAAACACTGGGACCAATTGGCAAAACCCAAGACGAAGAAAAATTCAATTTTAAAATTTTAGGCATAAAAAGAGGTTGGATGATGATGGCCTTGTCTTTATTGTTTATCCCATTTTTCTTCTTGTTAATTTATTATCCTTTCGAAATAGACCTGAGTTTTATATTGGGTAAATTAGAAAATGGAGAAGCCAATACGGCGCAATTTTCCGACCTATTTATGATCAGTTTAGCTGTAGTCATTTTGGCGTATATGGTTATCACTTTAATTAATTTGGCCAAAGAAGAAATCGGCAAAATGTTGGCGGCTTTGATTTTAATTCTATTCTCAGTTTTGTTTTGGTCATTTTTCGAACAAGGTGGAGGATCTTTAAATTTCTTTGCTGTTGGAAATGTCAATAGCCATGGGTTTAATATGACCTCAGTGAACAATTCAATTAACGCCTTGTGGGTGGTTGCATTTAGCCCATTGGTAGGGTTGCTATGGATATGGCTGGCCAAAAGAAATTTAGAGCCCAATACAGTGGTTAAATTCGGTTTGGGATTTGTGTTCTTGGGTCTTGGTTTTTTGGTGTTTTATGTCAGCAAAAACTTTGCAGGTTCTGATGGTAAAACGCCGTTGGCATTATTTTGTTTGGCTTACTTGGTTATTACTCTAGGGGAACTGTGTTTGTCACCTATTGGTTTGTCAATGATTACGAAGTTGTCGCCGAAGCGTTTGGTGGGCATGATGATGGGATCCTGGTTTTTAGCCAGTGCATATGGTCAATATGGCGCAGGTATTATTGGTGCATCAATGGCTGAAAGTGGAAGCACTGAAAATCTAAACAACATTCAGAAACTGGAACAATACACCCAAGGCTATTATACCATCGGCATTATTGCAGTAGCTGCAGGTATAGTGCTAATTGTGATTAGTCCTTTGATTAAGAAATTGATGAAGGATATTGCTGTTGCTGCTTAATTTACCAGCATTGCTAACACCCAAGGGAATAAAAGCAAGGGTAAGTTATTTTGCTTTTGTTGTTTGTACAAACCGCTTTTAATAAACTTAATCGCGATGCTAATTTGGTTTTCAACCGTCTTTTCATTCAACTCCATAAGGCTTGCTATTTCTTTGTTGGAGAGAAATTCTTTACGGCTAAGAACAAATATTTGTTTGCAACGCGGAGGAAGCTGTTCTATAAGTTTATATACCAATTCTTCGGTTTGTTTGGCTTGCAGCAATTCCAAAGCAGAATGGTTATCAGCAGGAATATCGAAACCCATATCGAGTTCCGTAATTTGAATTTTACGCTTCTTAAGTAAATTTAAACTCTTATTTCTTACAATGGTATACAAATAAGATTTAAGGGAATCGTCGAGAATTAGTTCGCCCTGCTTTTCCCAAACCACCATAAAAGTATCATTAACAATTTCGTTGGCGTCATCTATAGAACGCACGTATTGCATGCAAAACCAATGCAAAGCGCTATGGTGTTGTTTGAAGAGTTGTTCTATTTGCTTTAGTTTAGTTTGCGTAATGTTACAAAGGTATTGTAGACAAACGCAAAATACATCTATAACTTATTCAACAATGTGGATAGCTTAAAAACAGCTGAGAAAGGAAGATTAATTCGCCATATTGCTGATAAACTGCAAGCGCATCAATTGAAGCTCTTCATATGTAAAGTCGTTGTCGAACTCTACAACGGCATTGTTAAGGTCGTCTTCCTCTTGAGATTTAAAAAACTCAAAAATTTCTTCTTGGTACTCCTCTTCAATAATCTCGTCAATACAGTAATGCAGATCAAGACTAGTTCCCATGGTAACCATTTGCTCCAATTCCTCCATAAGTTCTTGGTAAGGCATACCATTGCTTCTTGCAATATCTTCAAGCGCCATCTTCTTATCAATATTTAAAATGATAGCAATTTTCTTTTTAGATTTTTCACCAGAAGTTTTAACCACAACATCTGAAGGTCGGTCGATGTTATTGCGCAACACGTATTCCCCAATATATTCAATAAATGCTTGACCGTATTTTTGGGCTTTGTTTTTACCCACTCCATGCGTCTTTTCAAGCTCTTCCATAGTTATTGGATAGCGCGTGGCCATATCATCCAAAGAAGGGTCTTGAAAAATAACATAAGGGGGCAAACCAATTTGCTTAGCCACTTTTTTGCGCAAATCTTTCAAATCGCGCATCAACTGTTCATCTGCTATGCTCTCAAGAACTGCATTTTCGAAATCATCATCGCTAACGAATTCATATTCGGTATCGAGCGCCATTTCAAAATGTTTAGGTTTTTGAATCGCTTTTTGACCTTCCTCATTAACACTCAACAAACCATATTTTTCAATGTTTTTATTGATGTAATTGTTAAGCAAACAAAGTCTTATAACACCTTTCCAGAATAATTTGTCTTTATCTTTTCCTATTCCAAAGAATGGGAATGAATCGTGGCCATGGTCTTTTACAGAGTCAGATTTTTTACCAATAATGTAATTTACCAGGTGTGAAATTTCGGTTTCTGATTTCAGTGAATCTAAAGATTTTAAAGCATTGACAACATCTTCAGTAACATCCGATTTAGGCTTAGGATGTCGGCAATTGTCACACATCTTGTTGCAATTTTCATCATCGAAACTTTCACCAAAATAATTCAACAAAGTTCTGCGGCGGCATTGAGAACTTTCAGAGAACGCAGAGGTTTCATCCAATAGCAAGGTTCCAATTTCCCTTTCGGCAACAGGCTTGTCTTTCATAAACTTCTCAAGTTTCTCAATATCACTTGGGTTATAAAATAAAATACAATCGCCTTCAAAGCCATCACGACCTGCCCTACCTGTTTCTTGGTAATAGCCCTCCAAACTTTTTGGCACATCAAAATGGATTACAAAACGCACGTCAGGTTTATCTATACCCATTCCAAAAGCGATGGTAGCAACGATAACGTGGCATTCTTCCATCAAAAACGCATCTTGGTTGTGCACGCGGGTTTTGGCATCTAAACCAGCGTGGTATGGCAAAGCGTTAACCCCATTTAAGGTTAGCATTTCAGCCAACTCCTCTACCCTTTTGCGGCTTAAACAGTATATAATGCCAGATTTGCCAGAACGGGCTTTAATAACCGATATAATGTCTTTAAAAACACGTTCCTTGCTGCCTTTGGGTTTAACTTCATAAAACAGATTGGTTCTATTAAATGAAGATTTAAACAATTTGGCATCGGTCATGCCTAAGTTTTTTTGAATATCACTTTGAACTTTAGGAGTTGCTGTTGCAGTCAATGCAATCATCGGAACATCATTGATGTCCTTAATCATTTGCTTTATTCTGCGGTATTCCGGTCTAAAATCATGTCCCCATTCACTAATACAATGGGCCTCGTCAATAGCTACAAAAGAAATTTCTATACTTTTAAGAAACTCTATGGTTTCTTCTTTTTTAAGCGTTTCTGGAGCCACGTAAAGTAATTTTGTATTACCGGCGCCCATATCATCTTTTACTTTTGTGATTTCACTTTTGGAAAGTGAAGAGTTTAAGAAATGGGCAATGTTATCATTTTCACCAAAACCTCTAATGCTATCCACTTGGTTCTTCATCAAGGCGATAAGAGGAGAAATAATGATGGCTGTTCCAGGCATCATTAATGCAGGCAATTGATAGCATAAAGATTTGCCTGCCCCAGTTGGCATAATAACAAAACAATCTTCATGGTTCAGTACACTTTCTATGATTACTTCTTGGTTACCTTTAAATCCGTCAAAACCGAAAAAGTCTTTAAGGGCTTGTTTCGCGTTCAATGGTCTCTGCGCTAATGTCATATCACTATATTTAAGGTTAAATTTGCGTTAATATTTGAGTACACTAAATTAATATGGTTGCAACCACATAACCAAACGAATTTAAAAAAATTTTTCTTGTCAAAATTTGGCGTTATTTTGCAGAACTTTTCACCCACTAATGGCATGAGCAGCCAAACAAATTCAGAAATCATTCAATACGGCAAAACCTGCATAGAGGTTGAATTAAATAGCCTTAATAAACTAACACATGTTATAGATGACACATTTGCAGATTCAGTGCGTTTAATTCTGAACAGCAAAGGCCGTGTGGTTATTACAGGTATAGGTAAAAGTGCCATTATCGCACAAAAGATCGTTGCAACAATGAACTCTACAGGCACACCATCTATTTTTATGCATGCTGCGGATGCCATTCATGGTGATCTGGGCATTATTCAAACGGATGATGTGGTTATAGCCATCTCAAAAAGTGGAACTACGCCAGAAATCAAAGCCCTTGCACCCTTGTTAAAGCAATTTGGGAATCCACTAATAGCAATTGTAAGCAACCTCGATTCTGCACTTGCAAAAGCAGCAGATTTGGTCTTGTATACTCCAATTGAAAAAGAAGCCTGTCCGAACAACTTAGCACCAACCAGCAGCACAACAGCTCAATTAATGATGGGTGATGCTTTGGCTGTTGCCCTTTTGCAGTGTAAAAACTTTAGTTCGAATGATTTTTCTAAATACCATCCAGGTGGGGCATTGGGGAAACGCTTGTACTTAACGGTTAAGGAAATAGCAAGCAACAACCTGAAACCAAAGGTTGCTCTAAACACAAGTGTAAAAGAGGTTATTTTTGACATATCAAAAAACAGAATGGGAGCGACAGTAGTTGCTGATCAAGAAAAAGTCATTGGCATCATTACTGATGGAGATATCAGAAGAATGATTGAAAAAACAAGCAACTTGGAAGGCATATGTGCTGCAGACATTATGAATATCAATGCCAAAAGCATAGAAGCAAATGAACTGGCTGCTAATGCTGTAATGTTGATGAGAGATTTAAAAGTAAGCCAACTTATTGTTGTAGAAAACAATGAATACATTGGCATGGTACATATACACGATTTAAACAAAGAAGGATTAATTTAAGATGAAAAAGAACAAGAACAATTATGTAGTCATCATGGCTGGAGGCATAGGAAGTAGATTTTGGCCTCTTAGCAAACGCAGCTACCCAAAGCAATTTCACGACATCTTAGGTGTTGGGAAATCATTACTCAGACTCACATTTGACAGATTTGCTGAATTTATTGATATTGAAAACATTTATGTAATAACCAACGCGAGTTACACATTACTGGTAAACGAACAATTGCCAGAAATGCCGCTCGCCAACATTATTGATGAGCCAGCTTCAATGAATACTGCACCTTGTGTTGCCTACTCAAGTTTTAAGATTTTTGCAAAAAACCCAAATGCTAATTTAATCTTTGCACCCAGCGACCATCTAATAACAGATGAAAAAACGTTTGAACAAAGTTTATTAAACGCTTTACACTTCACTGCATCAAATAAAATGCTCCTTACTCTAGGCATCAAACCAAACCGTCCTGATACGGGATATGGTTACATCCAACACCACGAAAAAGAGGTAAGCGATGGTGTTTATATGGTGAAAACATTTACTGAAAAACCAACTTTGGAAATCGCACAAACCTTTTTAGACAGTGGCGACTTTTCTTGGAACAGTGGAATATTCATATGGAAAGCAGCCGATATTCTTGAAGAGTTCAAATTGCACCAAAACGACATGTTTGAATTGTTTAACAAAGGCATGAAGAAGTACAACACGTCTGAAGAACAAGCATTCATTAACAAGCAATATCCTTTGTGCAAGAGCATTTCAATTGACTATGCCATTATGGAAAAAACCAAAATTGCAGGAATTGTTCCAGTTGATTTTGGTTGGAGCGATTTGGGCACCTGGAAATCATTGTTTGTGCTTAGAGAAAAAGATGAAAACAACAATCTAAAACACGGAAACAATATCGAAGTATACAATTCAAACAATTGCTTAATTGTTGAGGAATCAAATCCTAACAAGCTTGTGGTCGTTGAAGGTTATGAAGATGCCATCATAGTTGATACCGATGACATTTTGTTTATTAGCCATTTGAGCAAAGAACAAGAAGTTCGTGAAATCACCAACGACATCAAAGAGAAATACAAAGGTAAATTTTCATAAATTTAGCTAATGAATAAAAAAAGCCAAGAATAAACTCTTGGCTTTTTTTGTTTGATTAAGTTTATATTAACTAATTGAATCGCGCACCCTTTGACTATACAAACGGATGGCTTGGTTGATGTTGATGTCTGATTTCTGCATTTCTTCAAGACAAAACACAGCCGCTAGAATGTGTGTTAACTGCTCTCCTTCATCTTTACCTTCAATTTCAATACCCAATGGCTTTTCTTCTAAAAGGTTTTCTTCAGCCAATTTGAGTTGATCGATTGAGTACAACTCAACTATTCTCTTTATGACTTGTATGTTCATAGCTTTGACAACATATCTAAAAACACATCTTCTTTGGAGGTGCTCTTGGCTTCTACTAATTTACCGTGGCTGAAGGTTGCAAAAAACGGCAAGTTGTCTACCCCTGCTAATTTTCTCGCTTCTGGGTTTTGCTCGGCATTTACATCCAAAAAAACGATGTCTTTAAAACGCTCATCGTCACTTAATCTTTTGAATTTGGGAGAAAACAATTTGCAGCTTCCACACCAATCTGCATAGTACTTAACCACCACTTTATCGTGTGCTAAATCGTTTGCAAAATTTGAATCTTCAGTTTTTATAACAGCCATACTTATTTATTTTTATCAATTAGTTCATTAATTTTGGACTCCTCTAGTAGGCCTTCTGAACGGTGTAAAATTTGTCCGTTCTTAAACAACATCACCAAAGGAATGCTTTTGATTTGGTATTTTTCATTGTACTGAGGAAATTGGTCAACATCAATGCTGTAAACTATTACCTCTTCTGAACGCGTATCGTGCACTTTATCGATACTTGGTTGCATCATTTTACAAGGCTTGCACCAAGTGGCATTAAAATCGACCATTACCAACTTCTTACCTAAAATTGCATCATCAAAAGCAATGGTATCATTTGGGTATACTTTTTTAGGCTCGGTTTTCAAAATCGGTAGATTTGCTTTTTGCCATGCAAGCATCCCGCCGTCCAATTCGTTTATACTTTTAAATCCTTTAGACTTCAATAAGCCTGTAAGTTTTGAATTTTCTCCTTCATTTTCCCCCACTACACAAACCGGCACATCTTTGTATAATAAATCCACGTAGGCATCTAACTCTTGGCTATTAGCGGCAAACGAAGCCGCATTTTCAATATGGCCAGAATCAAACTCAGACTTTGGCCTTAGATCAATTATTTGTGCATTGTTGTTAGATGCAATCTGATTAAATGCCTGCACATCCAATTTACCATTGCTTAAATTGTTTTTACAAGATGTAAAGACAAGCAAGAACACTACAAACAAAAAGGGTTTCATCATACTTGCAAAGGTAATTATTTTCATATTATAAATAAAATTGATTTGAATCATAAAGATATAAGTAAAAACTATTTACCAAACAATGCGCTCAAACCTTGAAGTCCTCCAGCCATGTTTGCGATATCACCAATTGAAGCTTTTTCTGCTGAATTCAAAGCATTATTTACCGCTTCACACAAATCTTCCTCTAGTTGAATCTTATTGTACAACTTAGAATCTTCAATATGAATGGCAAGTATTTTTCTGTTGCCGTTGCAATCAACTGTAATGCCATTGGTGGTTTCAGTAACGGTGATGGCTTCCATTTTGGATTTAAGCTCATCAGCCTTTTTTTTCATTTCTAATAGCTGCGAAATATTACCTAACATAATGGTGCAAAGTTAATACAATCTGAAAGTAAAACACTGTTTCGCCTTTCAGAGAAAACATCCAAAAACTAAAAGCGTCTAAACCAAGTGACCATAGGCAATGGAATGGTAGAGCTATCTCCCTCAGGCACAAAATAATTCAACATTGCCAAACAAACCTGTATGGATTGAAAATCAGTCCTTTTAAAACGCATTCCAGCCATGATCAGTGCATAAGAGGAGGTTCTAGTGTTGTTTTTTACGTTCAGTATATAATCGTTTGTATTGGGGATGTCTACATATTCGACCTCAGAGAAAGTACCTCTTGGCAAGAGCAACATGTTGTCGAAAACAAAACTGGTTTTACTCCCAATTTGCACGATTCCAGAGGCTGAAAACAATGGACCGCTAAGCATCGATGCTTTAACTGTTGGAATTGGTGTGTAGGTACCACCGTTGATTGGATAGCTTCCATTAACATAAACCGTTCTTTGACTGCTCATATAACCCCAACCTCCAGATAGTGTAAAATTGTTTTTTCTATTGCCCTTTGTTAGAGAAAGCCAATGCAAACCGCCAAAACCTTTGCTATTGATCCATCCTGAAGTACCTAGCAAGGTACCTGCAGAAGCATACAATTTTGCACCCTCTTTGCTAAATGTATATTTAGCTGCAAGAGCGATTGGACTAAACAACCAAGTAGACATCACCCCTAAATTCAACTTTGAGGTCACCGCAAAATGCACCTCTGGACCAAATAAGTTCCACATGGCATAATTCTGTCCTTTCTTTATCGGAAGGGCATTGTTGGTAAAGGCATAACGGGTCGTAAATGGACTTTCTTCCACATATTCGTTATTGACAATTTCAGCATCCGTAACTTTTACAATTTTCTTTACATTTTCTTTTTTAATAAATACCTTTCCTGTCAAATCGGTTAGCATCAGTATTTCTCTCCCATCGTCTGAGAGAATTTTACCAATGAACTCTTTCCCATCATACGTGACAACAACAACCTTGTTGCTGTCTTGCTTTGACAATGAATCAGTTTGAGAATACGCTTTAATTGAAAATGCAAAAAGCATTAGAAAGAATAAAAATATTTTGTTCATCTGTTTATTGATTTTATTGGACCTGCAATATATAAATAATTATTTGTGAATTGAGCCTTTTTTAAATAAAACAGACCCATGCACTATGACAAACCACTAATTACACCATTGGCATCAATATGCATACCCTCAGAGGCTGGCACACTTGGCAAACCAGGCATACGCATCATATTTCCCAATATGGGAATTAAAAACCCTGCACCTGCAGCGATTTCAAATTCACGCACTGTTACCGTAAATCTACTTGGTCGGCCAATTTTCTTCTCGTTGTCACTGAACGACTTTTGTGTCTTGGCCATACAAATTGGCAAATTTGAAAGACCTATTTTCTCTATTCGCTTTAAACCTTCCAAAGCCTTGGCACTGTATTCAACACCTTCGGCACCATAAATGGCTTTTGCTATGGTCTCTATTTTTTCTTTTGGCGATTTGGAATGGTCATATAAAGGCTTAAAGTTGCTGCCACCAGATTCGATTTCACTTACTACCGCATGGGCCAAATCTTGCGTTCCATTCCCTCCCAATTCCCAAGCTTTTGCCAGTATAGCTTTGACATTCATTTCTCCACACATTTTTTGCAGCAATTCTATCTCCTCTTGGCTGTCTTTTACAAAATGGTTGATGGCTATTACTGGATTAAATCCAAATGTCTTTGCATTTTCAATGTGTTTTTGAAGGTTTGCAAATCCCCTTTCTACTTTTTCCAAAGATGGGGTATTAAGTTCTTCGGGACTTGCACCGCCATGGTGTCTTAACGCCCTTATGGTTGCTACAATCACCATTGCTTTTGGTTTTAAATTTCCACATACACATTTAATATCTAAGAATTTTTCAGCACCTAAGTCAGCGCCAAAACCAGCCTCTGTAACCACATAGTCGGCCAATGAAAGCCCCATGCGCGTAGCAATCAATGAATTGGTTCCTTGGGCAATATTTGCAAATGGACCACCGTGTAATATTGCAGGATTGCCTTCTAGTGTTTGCACTAGATTTGGCTTAATGGCATCTTTCAACAAAATGGCCATCGCCTCTTGAACTTTCAATTCGCGGGCAAAAACAGGTTCGTTGCTGTAAGTAAATCCGACTAAAATATTTCCTATTTTTTCTTTTAAACTTTCTAAATCACTAGACAAACAAAGGATTGCCATAATTTCGGAAGCTGCGGTGATATTAAATCCGTCGCTGCGCATCACTCCGTTTGCTTTTCCACCAATACCAATGATAATATCCCTTAAGCTTCGGTCATTCATATCAATAACCCTTTTCCATAAAACCGTGCGGGGATCAATTTTTACCTCATGCTTAGGATTTTGAATCACATTGTCTATAATGGCAGCTAAAAAATTATTGGCCTTTTCGATGGCAGAAAAATCGCCTGTAAAATGCAAATTGATGTCTTCCATTGGCAGCACTTGAGAATATCCACCACCTGCGGCCCCGCCTTTTAAACCAAACACTGGCCCTAATGAGGGTTCACGCAATACGGCTACTGATTTTTTGCCAATTTTATTTAAACCTTCATTTAAACCAATTGAAATGGTGGTCTTGCCCTCTCCTGCTGGCGTTGGGGTCATGGCTGTAACCAAAACCAAATTGGATTTTTCGATTCTACTATAGTCTATCAAAGACAGAGGAAGCTTTGATTTATAACGGCCATAATACTCAAGTAATTCTTCTGGAATATTTAATTTTTCAGCTATCTGTGCGATAGGTTTTAAGGCAATCGATTGGGCAATTTCAATATCATTCATAGGAAGTTCAAACCTAATGAATAAAATGATAAAAAATAAAAAACTGCTGTGATTTTATAAACTGACTTTAAACAGCCTTAACGCATTTTGCTGCGCTTAGAGAAAAACGGCAACAGAATTTGATCAAAGGACTTTCGAGCATCTGCATCAACAAAATCGATGCGGTATTGGTTGCATTTTAACTTCAATTCGGTCTTAAACTGCTCCATTCTCTTCAAATAAATCGCCCTTACATCATCGGGATACAATTTTAATTCATCACCAGATTCCGAGTCTACAAACTTGTAAGGTCTGTTGTCAAAATTAAATCGCCCTTCTGTTTCGCCATCGGTGATATGAAAAACGATGACTTCGTGTTTGCGAAATTTCAAATGTTGCAAAGCGCTGAACAAAGCATCGTTGTTCTCGGCATTCTCAAACATATCGCTAAGAACGACTACCAAACTTCTTCGGTGAATTTGTTCTGCGATTTCATCAATAACCTTTGACACATCCGTACTTGAACTTTTAGGAGATTCCATCAGAACCTTTTGCAATTGCATAATAATCGTCCTGTAATGGGTGGTGGATGATTTCACATCGGTTTGCGACACCACTTGGTCGTTAAAACAGGTTAAGGAAACGGCATCCCTTTGATGACGCATCAAGTTGGCCAAAACAGCTGCAGCCAAGGCCGCAAACTTAATTTTAATATGAGACTCAGCAGGATAATACATACTGCTGGAAACATCCATTAAAATATGACAACGCAAATTGGTCTCCTCATCAAAACGCTTTACAAACAATTTGTCTGTGCGTCCATACAATTTCCAATCGATATTTTTTGTAGATTCACCTGTATTGTACAAACGGTGCTCAGCAAACTCGACAGAAAACCCATGGAAAGGACTTTTGTGCAAACCAGTTATAAATCCTTCCACTACCTGAGAAGCCAAAAGGTCTAAATTCTCATAGCTTACAGCAAGTTCTTGAAGGTTCATGGGTTTAACAAATATACAAATTATTCGCCAAAGATTTTCATTTTAGCCGCACGCATGATAGGCGATAGATATTGATCACCTTGCACGATTGGTATGGCAGAAGTAAAATCAGCTACATAAGATTCAATTGCTTGGGAGGATTGCAAAGGCCTTCTGTAAGTAATGGCTTTAGAGGCTAGAAGCATTTCGATGGCCAATACTTGTTTAACATTTTCAAGCACTTTGTACAATTTTGTAGCGGCATTGGCACCCATGCTCACATGGTCTTCTTGTCCGTTGCTGCTTACTATGCTATCAACACTTGCAGGGGTGCACAATTGTTTGTTTTGACTCACAATCCCAGCAGCAGTATATTGTGCAATCATGAAGCCGCTTTCAAGTCCCGCGTTATCGGCTAAAAAAGGCGGCAATCCAGCCTCTCCAGAAATCAACTTATATATCCTTCTTTCTGAAATTGATGCCAATTCAGCCAAGGCCATGGCAGCGAAATCAAGACTTAAGGCCAATGTTTGTCCATGAAAATTTCCTCCACTAATCACCATATCTTCATCTGGGAAAATATTTGGGTTATCTGTTACAGCATTTAACTCATTTTCGAATATGCCTTTGGTGTAGGTTAAGGCATCCAAACTGGCGCCATGCACTTGTGGAATGCATCTAAATGAATATGGATCTTGCACCCTAGGCTTAAGTGCTTTTATCATTTCGCTGTTGTCTAAAAGTGACTTTATCTTTTCAGCTGTAGCAATCTGACCCTTTTGTTTTCTAATTTGATGCGTATGTGGTAAAAATGGTTCAATACGGGCATTAAATGATTCAATACTGCAAGCGGCAATGAATGTTGAATGGTGCAAAATATTATCTGCTTGAATTTGGCACCAAATGCCATAGGCCAGCATAAATTGAGTACCATTGATCAAAGCCAATCCTTCTTTGGGACCTAATGCCACAGGATTTAAATTATTGGCTTTTAGGACCGGCAAAGCTTCAACAATTTGACCATTTTGCCACACTTCACCTTCTCCTATTAAAGGCAAACTCATGTGCGACAGCGGGGCTAAATCGCCCGAAGCACCCAATGAGCCTTGTTGGTATATAACAGGCAATATGTTTAAATTGTATAAATCCAAAAGCAATTGAACCGTTTCTAGCTGTACACCAGAATAGCCGTATGACAAAGATTTAACTTTTAAAAGCAAAATCAATTTTACGATTTTCTCAGGCACCAAATCGCCTGTACCACAGGCATGAGAGCGCAGCAAATTGTATTGAAGTTGCTGCAATTCACTGCGGGGAATAGTGGTATTACAAAGTGAACCAAACCCAGTATTGATGCCATATATCACAGCATCTGTAGAATCCATTTTGTTCTTTATATACGTATACGACTTTAATATTGCCGCCTTACTGCCCTCACCTATGCTGATTTTTTCGTTTGAATTAAGCGCTTCAGCAACTTGCGCAATGGTCTGTATATCTTCTATGAACATTTACCTACTTGATCGATTTGAAAATTCTATTCCAACGCACTTTTACAAACTCATCCTCTTTGCGTTTACCTGGTTGCGATGGGTCGATATCCGCATGTTTATATTGAATGCTGAAGAATACAAATAATGGTTTTCCCACTATATGATTTTCCGGCACATAACCCCAGAAACGAGAGTCTAATGAATTGTCTCTGTTATCGCCCATCATCCAATAATAGTCCATTTTAAATTGGTATTCAATAATTGGTTTTCCATCGATATATGGCGTACTTCCGACCAATTCAAAGCTACTGTTATCTTCATAAATTTTTATCGCACGCTCATAGAAATAGAAATTATACTTATCAATTGTTACTTTCTGACCAGCTTTTGGCAAATAGACAGGCCCATAGAAATCTTTGTTCCAAGGATAAATTGTCATGTTATCAGGGAATACATTGGTTAAAGGCGAAGTCAATTGCGTTTTAACTTTTATAGAATCGATTTTTGAAATTTCAGCATATTTTGTCGCGTTAAGATAATTTTCATCCATTAACACATGCAGATACTTCAAGTCAGCAGACAAAGGCTCACTGTATGAAATACCCAGCATCTTGGTTTCTTCATAATTTAACTTCTGACCATCTTTCATTTTAATAATGGCGTTAAACTCTACCACACCATCTGGTGAATAATAATTGCCTGAAGATGGGGAAATTTGCTGTCTAACAAGATCTACTTGAAAATCCGACTTGATTTTTTCCAAATCTTCTAGATTTAAAGCCATGCGGTAGGTGCGTTCATTCAACAACAAGAAATCGTAAATGTCGTATTCTTTGGTTAAGGTTTCAGCAGTAGGCACAGCAGTCATTGGCTTGAATGTAACATAATAATTGTGCAACATTTTTGGCGGTTCGTAGGCTTTTGCATCGTTAATAAACAATACCCCATTTTTTAATTCCAATTTGTCTCCTGGCAGACCAACACAGCGTTTTACGTAGTTTTGCATTTTGTCTACCGGGCGAGGCGTCTGGTCATATTGATCCCAAGGCACATTAAACACAATAGGATCATTGCGTTTCACGGATTGAAAACCCGGTAAGCGCATGTATGGCAATTCGACTGCTTCTGTATAGGCTTGGGCACCGAATAAATCTTGGTGAACCAAAGGGAATGCAATTGGTGTAATTGGGAAACGAGGACCGTAATTCATTTTGCTCACAAACAGAAAGTCGCCAACCAACATGCTGTCTTCCATTGAAGAAGTTGGGATTTTATACGGCTCCAATTGGAACATTCTTATCAGATAAGCCACAACGAAGGCAAAAAACAAAGCATCAGCCCATTCTCTTGTGGTGCTGCGTTTTTCAGGAATATATTTTTTCCTAAATTCAGGCGCTCTTGAAGCACCTAAAAAAATCGCTTTTTTATCAAGTGCAATTTGGTTGTAAAAGTAGAAAGGGAAAATTACGCCGAGGACTTGCTCCCAAAATTTAAACTTACCATAGCTTTCCATTAGATCAATAACCAATGAAAACCAAATAATCACATCGGCAGCTGGCAATAGTGCCCATATCATCCATGTTTTTGGCCTACCTGTTATTTTAATCCATGGCCAGTAGCAGATTATAGGAAAGAAGGCCATCCAAGCCATTTTGGCTTTTGCTTTTCTGAAGAGTAAGAACAAACCTATATGGGTTAAAACATATAGAGGAATGTAAATCAGTAAAAATGTATTTAAGTTACTAGGGTTCATTGTTTTTTTATTAAAAGCCTATGATATCGCTCATGGTAAAAGCGCCTTTTTTATCGGCAAGCCATTCGGCAGCGACTACAGCACCGGTGGCAAATCCAGATCGGTTGTGAGCGACGTGTTTTATTTCTATGTCGTCAATTGAAGATGAATATTTAACCGAGTGGGTTCCGGGAACATCATCAGTACGTATAGATTTTATAGACAAATCGGCAGCAGAAGTTGTTTCTGTATCTAATTTCCAATCAATTTTTCGTCTTATTTCTGACAGAATCCCTTGGGCAATGGTTATAGCAGTTCCGCTTGGTGCATCTAATTTTTGGGTATGGTGAATTTCTTCAATTTCAACATTATATTCTGGTAAATTCTCCATGGCTTGTGCCAAAATTTTGTTGATATGGAAAAACAAATTGACCCCAATACTAAAGTTTGAGGCGGTTAAAAGCGCTTGTTTATCCCTCAAACAAATTGATTTTATTTCATCCAACTTTTCATACCAACCAGTGGTTCCAACAACCACAGGTATGTTGAGGGCAAAACATTTCTTAATGTTTTCTATCGCTGAATCCGGCTTGGTGAATTCTATAGCCACGTCTGCCTTTGAAATGGCTTTCCATTCTTTGGCATTTGATTCATGGCTAAGTTTACACACAACCTCATGACCGCGTCCGAGGGCAATCTGTTCAATCATCTTACCCATTTTGCCGTAACCAATCAATGCAATTTTTAGCTTTTTTGCCATACTACTGCAAACTTACATGATTTTCTTATTACAACAAACACACAATTAATACTCTAGACCAATTCAATCATATTGTCGATATCTAAAAAAGAGGCCAGTAAAAATGGCCTCTTTTTTAATTTTTTGTGAGTTTATAGGACTCGCTTAAACCCACAGCTTAAATATTTTATATATTCAAGAAAATTATTGTGACTTTCAAGAAGTAAAAAACAAAACAAGTGTCAAAAAGTCGGTTTTTTAGACAAAATTTCAGGTTTTTTTAGTTTGGTGAAGATTTTGAAACATGAAGAGCAACAACCTATGAATATTAACAAATTCACAATCAAAGCCCAATCTTGTGTTCAAAGTGCGCAGCAAAGTGCTTTTGAAACACAGAGTCCAAGCATAGAAAACGCCCACTTATTAAAAGGCATTTTTGATAACGACGAAGAAATCATTTCTTTTGTCTTTAGCAAACTTGGAGCAAACCTTCAAAGGGTTATCCAAGCAAATGATGCCATTATCAATGGTTTTCCAAAAGTAACATCCGGAAATCCCTCTATTAACCTCTCCAATGGCGCCAACAATACCCTCATGCAAGCCGAAAAGCTTATGAAAGAAATGGGTGATGAATATGTTTCTGTTGAACATCTGCTACTCGCATTGATTCAAAACAATGATGCCGTTGGAAACCTCATGAAAGACTCTGGCATCAAATCCAATGAAGCTAAAAAGGCCATACAAGAACTGAGAGGTGACTCTAAAGTACAATCACAATCGGGCGGCGAACAATACAATGCCCTAAAGAAATATGGTCTTAACCTTAATGAAATGGCGGCCAAAGGCAAGTTAGATCCTGTTATAGGTCGTGATGAAGAGATTAGACGTGTATTGCAAATTTTAAGCAGGAGAACCAAGAACAACCCAGTCTTAATTGGTGAACCAGGGGTTGGTAAAACGGCGATTGCGGAGGGCTTGGCTAGACGAATCGTGCAAGGCGACGTGCCTGAAAACCTAAAATCAAAAACTATTTTCTCTCTAGACATGGGTGCCTTAATTGCCGGCGCAAAATACAAAGGCGAATTTGAAGAACGTTTGAAAGCCGTAGTGAATGAGGTTATCAAAAGCAACGGAGAAATTGTTTTGTTTATAGATGAAATCCACACCCTAGTGGGTGCTGGAAAAAGCGAAGGTGCTATGGATGCAGCTAATATTTTAAAACCTGCATTAGCAAGAGGTGAACTTAAGGCCATTGGTGCCACTACCCTTGCTGAATACCAGAAATATATCGAAAACGACAAAGCACTTGAAAGACGTTTTCAAAAAGTAATGGTTGAAGAACCAGATATTCAAGATGCCATTTCAATTCTACGTGGACTTAAAGAGCGTTACGAAGTTCACCACAAAGTGCGCATAAAAGACGAAGCCATTATCAATGCTGTTGAATTGTCGAGCCGTTACATTAGCGACCGTTTTTTACCCGACAAAGCGATTGACTTATTGGATGAAGCGGCGGCAAAACTCAGAATTGAAATTGACTCATTGCCCGAAGAGTTGGATGAAATGAACCGTAAAATCATGCAACTTGAAATCGAACGCGAAGCCATTAAAAAAGAAAACGATGCTGGAAAATTGGACAAACTCAATCAAGAACTTGCCAATTTATCGGAAAACAGAAATACGATCAGTGCCCGTTGGAGAAGCGAAAAAGAAGTAGTTGAGCAAATACAAGCTGCCAAAGCGGATATTGACAACTTCAAAAACGAGGCTGACCAAGCCGAACGCAACGGTGACTTTGGAAAGGTTGCTGAGCTTAGATATGGCAAGATTAAAGAAGTTGAAGCCAAGGTTATAGACCTTCAGAAAAAACTTATTGAAGTTCAGGGCGATAAACCAATGGTAAAAGAGGAAGTTGACGCCGAGGACATTGCTGAAGTTGTTAGCAAATGGACAGGCATACCTGTAAATCGGATGTTGCAAAGTGAGCGCGAAAAACTGATTCATTTGGAAGCAGAATTACACCAAAGGGTGGTTGGTCAAGAAGAAGCAATTTCCGCCATCTCAGATGCCGTGCGAAGAAGCCGCGCTGGTTTGCAAGACCCTAAAAGACCAATTGGTTCTTTTATTTTCCTTGGAACAACCGGTGTGGGTAAAACCGAATTGGCCAAAGCCCTAGCCTCTTTCCTATTCAACGATGAGAATGCTTTGGTGAGAATAGACATGAGTGAATACCAAGAAAAGCATACCGTTAGTCGACTAATCGGTGCGCCTCCAGGATATGTTGGGTATGATGAAGGGGGGCAATTAACCGAAGCAGTTAGACGCAGACCCTATTCAGTTATCCTTTTAGATGAAATAGAAAAAGCCCATCCAGATGTTTTCAATATTCTATTGCAGGTTCTAGACGATGGCCGCTTAACCGACAACAAAGGCAGAACCGCTAATTTCAAAAACACAATCGTAATAATGACCAGCAACATTGGTTCTCAAATTATTCAAGACAATTTTGAAGACCTTAATGATGACAACAAAGAAGCTGTTTTAGCAAAAACCAAAACAGAAGTATACACGGTACTTAAAAACACGATAAGACCTGAATTTTTGAACCGCATAGATGAAGTCATTATGTTTGAGCCATTGAGCAGAGAAAACATTCATGAAATAGTGAAAATCCAAATGAGTGGCATGATTAAACAACTTGAAGAAGCTGGCTTTAAACTTGAAATAACCGATGAGGCTGTAGATTGGTTGGCACAATTGGGTTACGACCCACAATTTGGTGCTAGACCATTAAAAAGAGTGCTTCAGAAAAAGGTTTTAAACGAACTTTCTAAGAAAATTTTGAGTGGTGAAATCAAAAAGGAAAACACCATTGTGGTAGATGCAATAGACAACATGATTGTCTTCAGAGAAGGGCTGTAAAATATTAAATACAATAAAAAAAGGGATTAGCATAAATACTAATCCCTTTTTTTATTTAAATTCTTATCACCTTTTAATTGAATGCCATTTATTTTTTCTTACTTCTTAATTAAATTTCCTTCTCAACAAATCTCATTTTATTGAATGAAAAAATTGTTTTTAAACTATTTTAACAATAAGCAAACAATTTCATTTTAAAACAAAAAATATATATTATAAGTAAAATAAATATCACTTTAAGAAAAAAATAACCATTGAACTTTCGTTTTTTTTATTAAATTTGTATCAATTGATAAACATATGAAGCATTTTACAAAACTCTTAAAAAAATCTATTTTCATGTTGATGCTTTTGGGCAGCACAACGTTATTTGGAACCTGTTTGGTAAATGGACCAACAGATGTTTGTGAAAACCAAACGTATACTTACAGCACGATCTCGAATCCGGGTGAAACCTATGTTTGGAATGCCACAGGCGGCGGAACCGTTCTAGGGACAGGCAATTCGATTTCGGTGGCTTGGACCAATACCGGAACAGGTACTGTAACACTAGCCGTTAAAAACAATTTAAATGTGGTCATTTGTACGCAAGTTTTAAATGTTACCATCCACAGCAAGCCCAACCCTGTAATTACGCCCTCATTTATATCTGGTTGCGGCGGTCGAAAAGACGGCAGTGGTCAAAGTGACAAAGCAGGCTGCTTGGTGTCCTGCGATTCAACACCAATAGCATACTCTACGCCCTTTCATGGAGGAAGTACTTATACATGGACTCTAACAGGTTCAGCTAACTATACAACAAACAACAACACCATCAACGTTTACTGGACAGGAGTTGGTTCTGGTACTATTAAAGTTATTGAAACCAATATTTGGGGTTGCACAAAAGAAACTGAAATTTGCATTGAAATAGTAGGCAAACCAAAAGCTGCTTTTTACACACTACCAGGCTTAACAGGTGGAGTAGTTAATGCGTGTTTGGGTCAAACCATACAATTTATCGACCAATCAACACCTGGGTTTGGTTCTCCTATCAATTCATGGTCGTGGTACTTCGGCGATGGTGGAAACGCATTTTACAATGCGCCTGGCAATGGAAATACTTCACATGCATATGGCACGCCAGGCACCTATAATGTTATGTTGGTTGTAGAAAACGAATGTAAATGCAAAGACACTGCCTATGTTACGGTTGTGGTGGCCAACTCTGTGGGACCAAAAATATTTTGTATTAGCACAGTTTGTCCCGACGCTACAGTAACCTATACCACAGACGCTCAAGGTTGCAGCAACTATTTATGGACTGTTACCAACGGTGTCATAATTGGTTCAAATACCGATTCAACTGTTACCGTTCAGTGGGGCAGCGTTGGGCCTGGCTCTATCACTTTAAGTGTTAATTGCCCAGGATTTTGCAATGCGCCAACAACCGTCTTTGTCCCAATCATAACACCAAATGCGACCATCAATGGACCATCCCAAGTTTGCATTGGCACATGTTACACCTACCATATTAGTTGCGACATCCCAATAGACAGCATTGAATGGCATTTCCCTGCAGGTGTTACCGTAAATATGGATTCAATTAATGTCCATGAAGTGCAAGTGTGTTTTTACAACTATGTTTCGGGTAACATTACGGCCAACTATTGGCACAATACTCCGGGAAGCGTTCCTCCTTTAAATTGCGGCGGAAACTCAAGCATACCTGTTGCTGTTAAGCCACAAATGTTTGTTGGAGGACCTTCTAAAATTTGCGAAAACCAAACCTATAGCTATTCAATTTCACCAAGTCCAACGGGATCAATCTATTGGACCATTACCAACGTCAGTGGCAATACCACTTACACATCTAGCACTATAACTGGTCCTTCGCCTTTTGCTGGGGCATGGACTTGGGGACCAGGACAATTTATTGTCACCGCCAATGATGTATCGGGTAATTATTGCAATGGACCGATTAAAAAATACTTAACGGTAAACCCAATTCCTCCAATTGTAGATTCATTGTATGGCCCAAGCCCTATTTGTCCAAATAATTCATATGCTTATTTTTCAATCCCTACTTCCCCTAATTATTTTGTGGGATGGCAGGTAACAAATGGCAGTCCTAGCACCGGCATCGGAAACACATTAAGCATCACTTGGGGACCGAGTGGACCATACAGCATCAATGCATTTCAAATTGACCCAGTTACTGGCTGTAAATCGGCTGTAGTCTCCATGTCTGTGCTTAGCGCTCTACCACTTAGCCCAACACCAATCATTGGCAACGACACGGTTTGTGCCAATGGGATTCAGTCATACAGCACCACTGCACCTGGCGACGATTATGTTTGGAGTATTAACCCATCCATTGCAGGAAGTGTGGCATCAGGACAACACTCAGCAAACATCAATATTCAATGGAACAATTACAATGGCAATGCGTATCTGGTAGTACAAAGAAAAATTTGTGGTTCTTCTAGAAAGGATTCAATGTTAATTCTAGTGAATGGCCCAGCCATTCCAACAATCACAAGCCCTCCAGGTCTGTGTCAAGGATCAACCCTGGCAGCTATTAGCTCAGCAGCGAGCACTTATTTATGGAATTTTGGTGATGGCGGAACATCCACAAGCAATCCAGGCACACACGTATACAACAGCCCCGGAAACTACACCATCACATTAACCGTAACATATGGCAGTCCTTGTCCTGGAACTGCAGTAAAAACAAAAACTATTTCTATTTGGCCAAAACCGAACATCAACATTTCAACCCCAGATCCTAATTTATATTGCAACCCGCCTATTTCGACGACCATGACCATTGCCGCCCCTCCATCAGGAGTTAGCTTCCAATGGTATAACCCATCTTCAATCCCTTTAGCAACCAACACTTCTTATACCGCAACAACAACAGGCAATTTCTTTGTTGTGGGGACCAACAGTTTTGGCTGCAAAGACACCAGCAATTTCATTCCTATTTCCACAGGAAATTGCCCAGGTTCTTGCACTGCAGCACCTTATACCTTGAATTGGAATAAGTTTAGAAAAGGTTGCAATACCGACAGTTTTAATGCCATTATCTCTGCAGGGGTTATCAATTTAAGTTGGAATTTCGACGACCCATACAACCCAAGCTCTGGCAGTGGAACACCTGTGATGCATACCTTTACTGAACCTGGTTATTACAGGGTCAAATTGTGTGCAGACGTTCCTAATGCAAGCGGAACAGGCTATTGCAATGTGTGCATGTACAAAGTTGATACCATTAAATATGTACCTAGCTTTTTTGATTCAGCCTATTGCAAAAATTTCTCAGATTCAGTAAAAGTAAAATTGATTAACACCACAAAAGTATTAAGCGGTTATCCTGCTCCTACATACTCGTGGGTAGTTAATCCAGGTGCCTATACCAGCGCTATTAAAAACCCTTTATTCACCCTAGCACCAGGCGTTTACACCGTTAACCTAACGGTTGCTGGAGTCTGTACTTATACCAAAATAATTACCATTGACTCATTAACCAATGCCTCGTTTACCGTGGTCGACTCCGTGTGCCAAGGCACTCCGGTATTATTCAACAACACCAGCACAGGAACAGGATTAAGCCACAATTGGGCCTTTGGCGATGCAGCAACTTCACTTATATGGAGTCCAATAAGAAGCTACACCAACGCTGGTTCTTACACTGCAACCTTAACGATCATCAATTCATACGGCTGTACTGATACGGCTAAACGAAAAGTGGTGGTATTGCCCCATACCTTAAGTGGATTAATATTGGCTTCTGGTCCATTGAAATTCTGTGAAGGCGACAGTGTCAAACTGAATGCCATTGGAAGTGGTGGCTACCCTGCATACAATTACCTATGGTCTAACCTTGCTACAACGCAATTTGTATGGGCAAAACAAACCGGCAATTACAATGTCGAATTTACCGACAGCAAAGGATGTTATTACTTGACGGGAAACACCAATGTATTGGCAAAAACCAGTCCACATCCAAATATCATAGGGCCTAAAGATGTCTGCGAAAACCAACAGTATTCTTTTGTGGCAAACTACCCTAATTTACCAGGCGCAAGCTTCTCATGGCTATTCGATGGAGCACCTCAATTTGTAAACAACAACACCATTAATATTGGTATGTATTCATTGTCTCCTGGCCCTCACCAATTGGTGGTTACAGTTATGAGTCCTGATACATGTTATGGAACAGATACCCTAAACTTCAACTTACACCCAAATCCGAATGTTAACATTGTTGCAAATCCTGTGTTGTGCGCTGGCCAAAGCAATTTACTAATTGCCAATAGCACATCCACCAATCTTTTGGGATTTTATTGGAGCAATGGCCAAGTGAACGACAGCATTTATGTTGGCGCGGCAAATATTTACACGGTAACTGCAATAGATACTTTTGGTTGCAAAGCCCAAGCAAGTACGGTTGTAAATCCGCTACCTGACCTATGCGGCATGGTGGTAGGTTGTTACGACATTTGCGATACCGTTAGCCAATTGGTATGGTTTGCCCCTCCTGGGTATGCGAGTTACCAATGGTTGTTCAACGGCAACCCTATTCCAGGTGCAACGAGCGACACCATTCATATTCCTTTGTACCAATCTGGTGTATATTCAGTCAAAATTGTTTCAGCCGCAGGTTGTAGCATTGTTTCTGAAGACATTAAAATTGATTTTGTGAAATGCGGCGGTTGTAAGTTTAACGTCAGCGGAGAAATCAAATGTGGACCAGTTGATGAAATGGGCTATCAAACCTATACCTTAACCTTAAACATCAACAACAGTTTGGGCGCAGGGGCAAGCTTAAGTATTACCTCTACTAATGGAACGGTTTCATCAATAAGCCCTGCGATATTGGCTGCCGGAATGAACACCGTAACAGCAACATTTACCGATGTGCCACCAATTGATAACCTGGCTTGTTTTAACATTAAAATCAGCAATCAAAATCAAATTTGCGATACCACATACTGTATAAAAGTCCCACCTTGTGGAAATAAAAACTGTAAACTAAGTTCTAAAATCACCAAGTTTGATTGCGCAGGAACCGATGCAAGTGGCAATCCACAATACTATGTTTGCATGGATGTGATTTGGGGCGGCAGCAATGGCTCAACCCTAACATTGAGTTCAAGCACTGGAAACTTTGTGAGCAACCCGGTAACAATCAACAATGGCACCCAAAACATTTGTTATACCAACACCGATATACCGCCTTTAAACACCTTTACAACCATTTATTTGTATGCATACGACCCAGTAACTGGCTTGGTGTGTAAAGATTCAATTAAACGTGAATACAGGCCATGTCCTAAAGACAGTTGTAAAGTTGGGGTATACGGATTGTGTGCACATTGCCATATGGAAGAATTGGGCAATTGGACTTACGATGTTGACTTAACGGTCATGAATCCTTTCGCTGGCAATGCAACGGTTACGATACTTCCAATCGCCGCAGGCACATTCAGCGCAATTACACCTAACCCTATTGCTCCTGGTTTACAAGCCATAAGCACCCAGTTTACCGACCTTGCACCAAGCAATTCGATTATTTGCTTTAAAGTCTTGTTAACAGAGGTATCTTCGGGCCGCTCATGCTGGTCGACCGTTTGCTTGGCCTTACCTCCATGCGATTCTATGAGCAATATCTTGGTGAATGTAGCTGAAAACTACACCCTAATGTTGTATCCTAATCCTGCCGCCGACTATGCAAAAATCAATTACGATTTCAACGGAAGCGCAGAGAATATTAGCTTTGTAATCCGCGATGTTAACGGCAGAGAAATCGAGCATTTTGACAGCCAAATAAACAGCGGTGAAATCTTGGTCAACACCAGCGATTATGCTGCAGGACTATATTTCATTGATTTGTTAAAAGATGGCAGACATGTTGGAAACACCAAATTGATTGTCTTAAGAAATTAGAAAAAAAAATGTTATATTTAAGAAACCGGATTTTCGAATCCGGTTTTTTTTATGTTTAAGAATTTGGGCGTTTCCGTCTGCTTAGGCAGGACGGGCGGGCTATGCGCTGCTATCTTCTGTTTTTACAAACAAAAGGATATCCGCTGCTATCCCTAACGCTCGGGGGTAACGAGGGGCTAGGGGTTAGCGTCATGGTCCCGAGCTATCGGGATAGTTTTTTATTCGAGAATATTAGAACATTTGTTTTATTAAGAACCTACATGGATTTGCCTGACGAGATAAAAACTCTGGAGGAGCGACATTATGCTTCGCTTCGAAGAAGCGATATTATTATAGCTTAAAATATAACGAGATCTAGAGCTCCGTAGGTGCGACATTCTAAAATGATGGGGTTAACGATATGTAATTCGAAAAACAAATTCAAACACCAGAGGTGTGACACATTTATAGAAAGACAATTAGAATTAAAAGAGAACTCCAGAGGAGTGACACATTACTTTTAGATTAAAATTAAACAGAATGCCCTTCAATACAATCGCATTAATTAATCATCCTTACACAATATTTACCTCGGGTTCGAGATGAATTGAAAATTTGTCTGCAACACTTTGAATAATATCTTGTGCTAGTTGGTAGATTTCACTGCCTGTCGCGCCACCGTAGTTCACCAAAACCAAGGCTTGTTTGACATGTGAGCCTGTATTGCCAACGCGCTTACCCTTCCATCCACATTGCTCAATTAACCAACCTGCTGGCACCTTAATTCCATCGTTTTGGGGATAGCCTTTAATGTCTGGGAATTGAAGTTTTAAAGCCTCAAAATGCTCAATAGTAATTTGTGGATTTTTAAAGAAACTTCCACTGTTGCCCAGCACTTTAGGGTCTGGCAATTTGCTTTGACGGATATGAATAACGGCGTCTGAAACATCTTTGATTCCAGCTGTTTCGACACTTAGTCCCTTTTCATTTAACATGGCCTGTATATCGCCATAATCGGCATGTATACTTGGTTTCTTATTCAGTTTAAATGTCACTGAATAAATGAAATATTGGCCTTTTAATTGGCGTTTAAATACACTCTCGCGGTAGCCAAAAGCACATTGGGACTTGTTGAATGTCTCTAATTCGAAGCTGTTCAAATTGAAAGCTTCTAGCTGATCAAACACCTGTTCGAGTTCAACGCCATAAGCGCCAATATTCTGCATCGGTGCAGCGCCAACGGTGCCAGGAATAAGGGATAGATTTTCAATACCACCCCAATTTCGCTCCACACAATACATAACCGTATCGTGCCAATTTTCACCACTGTACACTTTAAGAAAAACATGATCATCGTCTTCGTGAACAATTTGTTTTCCTGTGATGGCGTTGCGGATCAGCAAGCCATTGTAATCGTTGCACAACAATACATTGCTACCTCCGCCGAGAAACATAAACTGTTCGTGACTGCTTTCTGCAATGGCCTGTTTTAAATCAGCCAATGAATGGATTTCACAAAACAAATCCGCTTTGGTGTCGAGACCAAAGGTATTGTATGGTTTGAGCGTTATATTGGAAAAAAACTCGATAAACGATTAGTCTTTATTTAGACGGGCTTTAAGGTCTAGTCTGTGTTCACGTGCAGTGTCTTTTGCAATGTCGTAGCCGGCATCAGCGTGGCGGATAACACCCATTGCAGGGTCGTTGTGCAAGACACGTTTTAAACGCACTGCAGCATCGTCGGTGCCATCGGCAACAATGACCATACCTGCGTGTATGCTGTATCCAATACCTACGCCACCACCGTGGTGTAGACTTACCCATGAAGCACCACCTGCTGTGTTAATTAAGGCATTAAGAACTGGCCAATCGGCTATGGCATCACTGCCATCGAGCATCGCTTCTGTTTCGCGGTTAGGACTGGCAACACTGCCTGTATCAAGATGGTCGCGGCCAATAACAATTGGTGCACTCACCTCTCCGTTCTTCACCATTTCGTTGAACGCAAGACCCGCTTTTTCGCGTTGACCTTGACCCAACCAGCAAATGCGGGCAGGAAGTCCTTGGAATTCGATGCGGTCTTGGGCCATGGTAATCCATCTTCTCAAGCCTTCATCTTCAGGGAATAACTCTAATATTTTTTTATCGGTTGCGTAAATATCTTCAGGATTACCGCTAAGCGCTACCCAACGGAATGGTCCGCGGCCTGCACAGAATTGAGGGCGGATAAACGCAGGTACAAAGCCTGGAAAGTCGAAGGCATTTGTCAAACCTTTTTCTAAGGCACGACCGCGTAAATTGTTTCCATAATCGAACACCACACTGCCTTTTGTTTGGAATTCAATCATTAATTTTACGTGGTGCACCATGGTGCTATAACTTTCGTTGGTGTAACGTGTAGGATCAGTTTTGCGCAAACGGTCAGCACTTTCCACATCATAACCTTCAGGGAAATAACCCACCAATGGATCATGGGCAGATGTTTGGTCGGTTAAAGTATCAGGCACCACACCTCTGGATTTTAAACGCTCAAGCAAATCGACCGCATTGCAATGCACACC
>JBIKPR010000025.1:0-31545 GCA_044357345.1 Bacteroidia bacterium | reverse complement strand
GGCTACACAGTTAAGTACGCCGACGACAACAAACGTTGGTTAACAGCCGTTCCTGATAATGATGGTGATTTTAGTTCATTCAACTGGATCCGTTCAGGTACATCTGGTTTGGGAAGCTCAACCTTTGAGGCATACAGCCATGACTTTTACGCAGACTTTGACCCTAACCACACCGGTAACGATTCTTACGATCCATACGAAGTGTTTGAGAAAATTTGGGACAGAAGAATTGCTCCATACGCTTTGTGCGCAAGAGCAGAAGGTCCTAATGCTTCTAACGGTGCAGTAATATACGGTCCAGCTTGGAAAGGTTCTCAAGTAACTGACAATCCAATATCAGAATTGGCAAGCATCAAATTGGTGTTGACACCAGATTGCAGATTATGGACAAAATGTGTGGTTGTAGAAATGGGCGAAGACAAAACCTTAACCCAAGGCAATATGGAGAAATTCAACATGCGTTACCACAGCAGCATTAAACCGGTTTTCAACAGTTCTGATGGCAGCTTTATCCGTTGGGAAGACGATGCATCTGAAATGGGAAGATCTTATTTCCCAGGTTATGCCATTAACTTGGAAACAGGTGAACGCATGAACATCATGTTCGGAGAGGATTCGTATTTGCCAGAAACAGAAAACGGAAACGATATGATATGGAATCCAACAAGCAAATTTAGCGATGGTACTTACAACTACTTCGGTGGTAAGCATAACATCTATGTAATGGGAAGTTATGTGGGTATGTCATCTAGAATTTACAAAGGACCAATATACGATATGGGTGCAGCATACAAAACTTTGTTAAATGTTGCAGGTCCTGGGGTTTCTCCAAACAACACAGACAAACGTAAAGTATACTCTCAAGCAATGTGGGTATTGCCAGCGATGGCGTCTCCGGGTTTTACCCTGAAAAATGGCGTTCCTCCAACTGAAGTGCAAATTACTTTGAACATGCGCAAACCTTTCACCAAATCGGTTCCAGGTGGAGATACCACCGCATTGCCTAAATTTACATTCTCAACCGAAAGTGTTCATAATAATAATAATAATTCTGAAACTGGCAAGAATGCTGTTGATTTAATCAATGTTGTTCCTAATCCTTATTATGCTGCATCTGGCTACGAATCAAGTGCAATCGATACCAAAGTGAAAATTACCAACTTGCCTCCAAAAGCAGTTATTTCAATCTACACTTTGAACGGTACTTTGGTTAGAAGAATTGAAAAAGATGATGTTGAAACTTATGTGAATTGGGATTTGAAGAACAATGGTAAAGTTCCAGTTGCAAGTGGATTCTACATCATTCATGTGAATTGCTTTTACTTAGGAGAGAAAATTTTGAAATGGTACGGAGTGATGCGTCAATTAGACTTAGACACTTATTAATTAATTAGAAAAAATCGAGTATGAATAAAATATATAGTTTAGCGATCGCATTGACTATCATGGGTAGCGGGTTTGCACAAAGCATTCAAGCACCTGCAAGGACAGGACAATATGGATTTACGCAACTTCTAGTCAATGGTTGGGCACAGTCAAGCGGTATGGGTAATGCCAACTCCGCAGGTGTTCAAGGTGTAGAATCTTTTTTTTGGAACATTGCAGGTTTAGGTAAAATAGAAGGAACCGAATTAGCATTCAGCAGGTCTTCGTGGCTTGGTGGTACCGGTATCAATATCAACAGCTTTGGGTTCGGTCAAACCGTTGGTGATGGGGTATTGGGATTAAGTGTTACCTCGTTCTCTATTGGTCAAATTCCTATTACCACTTACGACCAACCAGACGGAGGTATTGGTACTTATAAACCATCAATCTCAAACATCAATCTTGGTTATGCGTATAACTTTACCACTAGGATTGCTGCAGGTATAAATGTGAAATTGGCAAGTGAATCAACTCCAGATGTGCGCACAAGTGCATTGGGTATTGATGCTGGCTTGCAGTATTCAGATTTAATGAGCAACAAAGAAGTTAAATACCGCGATCCAGACAAGAATCCAGCTGCAGGTAGAAATGCAGACATACGTTTTGGCGTTAGCATCAAAAACTTAGGAACTGATGCCAAGTATTCTGGCGATGGTTTGGCTGCAAAATCAAATATTGATGGCAAGTCATACACCCAAACAACTTCTCAAAGATCTGATAAAACACCTTTACCTTCTTTGATTAACATCGGTGTGTCTTATGACATCCGTTTGGATAAAGATGCAAGAATGTACTGGCACAGATTAACTACTGCAATGAGTTTTACAAGCAATACAGCGACAAGCAATCAAACGGCTTTTGGCTTAGAGTATGCATACAAAGAATTGTTGTTGTTAAGGGCTGGTTACAACTACGAGAAAGGGATTTTTAATTACGAGACTAGGAACAATGCTTACACCGGTGTTAACATGGGTGCAAGTGTTCAAATCCCTGTTTTGAATAAAGAATCTAAATTGAAGAGCAGCCAAGTTTCAATCGACTATTCATTC
Organism: Bacteroidia bacterium; assembly: GCA_044357345.1. Lineage (GTDB taxonomy): Bacteria > Bacteroidota > Bacteroidia > NS11-12g > UBA955 > JABMMZ01. The sequence continues at coordinate 29,071 of JBIKPR010000025.1, read as the reverse complement.
AGACAAACAAGACCATTTTCAGGTACCCATACTTTTGGATTAAGAGTGTGTCTCTTTTAAATAAAAATTTTAATTAACTTTGCGCAAGTGCTTTCGTTTTTTGAAGGCACTTGTTTTTTTTAGCTAAACACACAACATGAGCGATATCGTCTATTTAACCAAAGAAGGTTACGAAAACTTAAAGAAGGAAATTGAACACATGCAAAAAGTTCAAAGACCAGCAATCAGTGCACAAATTGCAGAGGCAAGAGATAAGGGTGACCTTTCTGAAAATGCAGAGTATGATGCAGCTAAAGAAGCTCAAGGTTTGTTAGAGGCCAAAATTGCTGGACTAAATGACATGTATGCAAGAGCACGTATCATTGATGAAAGCAAATTGGACACTTCAAAAGTGAACCTTTTAAGTAAAGTAAAAGTAAAAAACCTAAATGCCAACCGCGAGATGGTGTATATGATCGTTTCAGAAAAAGAAGCTGACATGAAATTGGGTAAAATCTCAAGTAAATCTGCCATTGGTGCGGGACTGATAGGAAAAGCTCCTGGTGATGTGGTTGAAATTACTGTGCCTGCGGGTGTAGTGAAGTTGGAAATAATCTCTATTTCTTTATAGTATGTCAACTGTTTTCTCGAAAATTATAAGTGGTGAAATACCTGCTTATAAAGTTGCTGAGAATGATAGGTTTTTAGCATTTTTAGATGTCAATCCGTTATGTGCTGGTCACACCTTGGTTATTCCGAAGCAAGAAGTTGATTGGATTTTCGATATAGAAGATCAAGCCTTTACGGAATTGCACCTTTTTGCAAAAAAAGTTGCATTAGGAATTAAAGAAACGGTTCCATGTGTTAAAGTGGGAGTGGCTGTTATTGGTTTAGAAGTTCCCCATGCACACATTCATTTGGTGCCTATGAATGCAATAGCTGATTTGAATTTTGCCGGGCCACGTGCCCATTTCAGTGCTGATGAGTTTACTTTATTGGCTGAGAAAATAGCTTCTAAAATAAATTTTTAAATAGATGAACTTGCACATGCTTGTTTTAATCTATTGCATCGTGTAGTCTATAGAAAGTAATTTGATTGTTTAGGACATTTTGGTTTAAATTGCGTTAAGCACCACAAGCATCTCTTGACCCAAAGTAAAATATATATTTTATTTGCTTTCCTATTTATACATATAGGTTTGCAAGCACAGTTTTACACCATTTCAGGTACAGTAAGAAACGCATCTATGGAGCCAATTCCATTGGTTGAGGTTTCAGTTCAAAACAATGGGGTGCTCAATACCAAGACAGATTACAATGGAAGATACAGCATCACAATTGCGGAGGGCACCTATGAATTGGTTTTCAAATTACAAGGGTACAAAACACTTAAGATGCCAGTTACTGTGTCTTATGCCAATGTGGTTCAAAATTGTATTTTGGAACCGCAAGAAGTTGAGATTAAAGGATTCAAAGTTTCCGCTAAGAAAGTGGACCGATCTGAAGAAATTATCGCCAAAGTAATAGATGGTAAAACACGGTACATGAACCCCGCTGCATTTTCTGTAGAAGCTTATATAAAAGCAGGAGAGACTGAGACCCGCAAGAAACCAAAGAGCGATACCACGCCAATTAAGTCAAATCAGTTAAATGTCGCTGAAGTTTTTTTAACATATCACTTTTCGCCTCCTAATAAAATTAAGGAAGAGCGCAATGGGGTGGATATCAGAGGTCAAAAAGAAGGTTTATTTTTCTTGACACACACCGATGGGCAATTTAACTTTTATAAGAACTTATTAGAAGTTCCAGCACTGAGCGAATCGCCAATTCTTTCGCCAATTAGCAACAGTGGTTTAATCGCCTATAAATACAAAATGCTTAAAATTTATGTTGAAGACGGCATAAGGTATTATAGAATCAAAGTCACCCCAGGTTTGATGGGAAATGCCTTGGTGAGCGGTGAACTTGTTATTCAAGACAGTATTTGGGCCATTAAATCTTTAAAACTGTCTCTTCCTAAATACCACATGGCGGAATACGACTTTTTTGAAGTCAGTCAGACTTTTCAGTTCACAGACAGCAGCTATGTTTTAGAAAAAATGGAATTTCAATACAATGCAAAGTTTGGGAAGGATAAACGCAGCGGGAGAACAGCCGTTTACTACAGCAATTATCAGTTGAACAAAGTGTTTCCTAAGAAGTTTTTTAATAACGAATTAAGCGCTACCGCTCAAGAAGCATATGAAAGGGATACGTCTTATTGGGAACAAATTAGAAAAGAGCCATTGAGTAAGGATGAGTTAAATTATATCCGAAGGACAGATAGTTTTAAAGCAGTTTTCGCGCAAAAGTCATGGCAAGATTCTAGTGACAGTGTATTTAATAAAATTACCTTTAAAAAGCTTCTTTTTACTGGACAGGGCTTTTATAAGCGAAGTGAAGAACGCAATGTGTTTTTTAAACCATTGATTTTTATTTACACGCCCTTTTATTTGGCCGGCCCACGTTTTAATTATTGGGTTGCATATTCTAGAACCTTTAAAAATAAGAAGTTTTTCAGTATTGTACCGACAGTAAATTACGGGGTTTTAAATAGAGATTTGAAAGGGTCGGTTAATTTTACAAGGTTATACAACCCTTTTAACCGTGGGAGTTATAATGTCAGTATTGGGAGCGATTTTAGTATAATCAATCCTTATAATTCATGGATCAAGGGATTAACAAGATCTAACTTTTATGCCCACGATTTTGCAAATATTTTTCATAGAGTTGAATTGTTTAATGGATTTTATGTTGGTATGGGCGCTGAATATTCTAACAGACGTTCAATTGCCGATATGAAGTTTGATTCTCAAGGCGATAGTTTGTGGGGTGGCAATGCGCAAACAACGGGATTTACACCCTATAAAGCTTTATATGCAACATTTGGCTTGTATTATGTTCCCTTTCAGAAGTACATAAGAGAGCCGTATCAAAAATTAATTTTAGGCAGCAAGTGGCCTGAAATTTCAGCCCGTTACCGGAAAGGAATAAAAGGGATGGGGAGTGTTATTGATTTTGACTATTTAGAATTTGTTGCAGAGCAAGAACTTAAAGTCGGTCTAGCCGGTATTAGCAAATACCGTGTGGTTTCTGGAGGGTTTTTAAATGCTGCTGATTTGCGTTTGGTTGACTTTAAATACCAGAGAGCAATTGGTCCTTTGTTTTTTGCCAATCCATTGTATTCATTCCAAAGTTTAGATACTTCTTTTGCCACACTGAAACGTTTTTATGAAGCCCATTATTTACATCGCTTTAATGGTGCTTTGATAAATAAAATCCCCATACTTAAAAAGGTGAATATAAGTGAATGCATTGGGGGTGGGTTTTTAATTACCAAAGAGAGAAATTTGAAGTTTTTCGAAGCGTTTGTTGGGTTTGAGAAAATAATTAGGCTTTGGCGCGAGCGCGTTCGAATTGGCGTATTCTATGTTGCCAATATAAACAATCAGTTCGCTGTGGTTCCTCAGTTTAAATTCACCATCGAGGTGTATGACAAAGTAAATAACCGCTGGCCTTATTAGGTTTGCGGGACACATTTAAGATTTCTTGGGCATAAAAAATGCACCAATCAATTTGACGGTGCATAATCTATGTGTTTAATATCGATTAGAATTCAAAGCACTTCATTGTGCCGTTGATTCTGTTTCTAGGTCTGCCAGAGCGGTTATAACCACTATATGAGTTGCCAGTACCTAAAGTATAGTTGTATGATAATGAGAAAAAGAAAAAGTTGTCGTTGTCTTTTGGATCCCCTCTTATTGCGCCAGGGCTGCTAAAGCCAGGAATATCTGAGATACTTCTATCTGCTAAGGCAGCCGCAGTTGGGCCTTTAGCCGCAGTTAATAGATTTGGATCAACAAAACGGGTACTAACATCGTCTATGTAATCTGTTCTGGTTTTGCGTGAATTGACTTCAACAGTAAAGTAAGAACGTTTGTTGATGATAAACTTGGTTCCAAATCCCATTGGGAAACAAATGGAATGTAAATCATACGGCGATTTACCTGCAATGGCGTATTGGCCTTCGGTGCCATAATCACGCAAGTTATAAACCTTACCATTCAATTTTGTTTTTGGGTTAAATGAGAAATAACCTACACCACCGAATACATAGAATATTTTTCTTTTGTCTGCCGTTTTGTACACGTTCATTTCTAAGACTGCATCGGCTTCTAAGATTTGGGTAAAGAAATTTAAATTTCTACCATGTCTTTCTCTGTTTCGGGTGTATTTGTCATTAGCAGATAGGCGTGCATACCATAAATTCGTGCGCAAGGCGAATACTTTTCCCATGTTGAAGCGTATGCCGGTTGTAAAGGCATAGCGGGTAGATAGAATATCTAAATCTTGTGGGTCGTTGGTTCCTAGGAATGGTTTACCACCCAAGTCACCTAAGAAATGACTGCTAGAGGCCCCAACAATTAAGTCAAAGTGCTGGGCGTTCAATGGATTATTGAAAGCAAGCAATCCGAGGAGTAGGATTAAGAAAATGCGTTTCATTTTTGTTCTTTTTTTAGTTGATTATTAGACGTTTGTTATAGGTTTAAATACTTATGGAGTATTAATACTTATGAACTTACAATCCCATTTAATCAAATATAGAGAACGTTTTTAAATGAGAAAATAAAAAATATAAAAAAGCACTGATGGCGTTTTAATTAATTGAATTTCAGTCGAATAATTTTAAACCAATGACATAGTCTTATGGTTTTAAACGGTAAAACTCTAGTTTTTGCTGGTGAATTACTGTTACCAAATCAAAATGAATCAGTTTCGCTAGACTATAAATTACCCTGTTTTTTGCAATATTTAATCGGTTTACAATTTCAGTTAAAGAAAGAGGTTTTTCTTGCTGTAAAGCCTTAAGAATCTCTGATTCAGTAAAACTATAACTGCTTATTTCAGTATTGGCTCTGTTTTGTTTTTTTATGACTTGAAACATCACAGCACTGGCTTGTAAACTTTGGTCATTGACACGGTGATACACCCACCACTTACCATCCTTGTCTTTTGCGTAATAGGGTTTATCTGTTCCTGCAAGTATTCTTGCTTCTATAACGGTTTTCTTGTCGATTTCGTATTCAATGTAGGTAACATTTATTTTGGGTTCACAATAAAAGGTACCAGCGAGTTCTAACATGTATTTTTCATCTTCAGAACGGATACCGCTAATACTTCCATTGTCTCTAACACCTATTAATAGTGTACCTCCTTTGTGGTTGGCGAAAGCCACTAAAGTTTTGGCGATTTTAGAGGCATCTGAAATGGTTTGTTTGAAGTCGAGCGTTTCGCTTTCGCCTCCTGCAATCAGTCTTGTTATTTTGTGTAACATTTTCATCTTGCTAATTATCCTTCGGATATATATGCAAGATAGCTCAATTTATCAAAATCAAATATTTCGTTTGCGATTTCTTGTAATTCGTCTGCATTTACTTGGTTGATTTTGTGAATAACCTCGTTCAGGGTTTCCATGCTAAAACCTTGGACTAAATTTTTACCTAACATAAGCATAATATTCAGTCGGTTTTCTTCTGACAATGCAATCTGTCCATTGAATTGTGTTTTTGCGTGGTGGAGCTGAATAGCGCTGAGTTTTTGTTCTTTTAAACGCTTTAACTCTTTGTAAACCAAATCTACAGCTTTGTTTAGATTCTTTTTTTCTGTGCTCAAATAACAATGGAATAAACCTGTATCAATGAATCCAGTGTACCCACTTTCTATGTTATACGTATATCCATACTTCTCCCGCACGCTTAGGTTGAGCCGTGAGTTCATGCCTGGACCCCCAAGGACATTGTTAAGTAATAACATTTGCAAGCGTTTAGGATGGCTATGGGCATAACACGTGTTTCCTAATATTGCATGGCATTGTACATGTTCTGTTGTTTTCTTTTCCGATTTTTGAGAGTATAAATTAAAGGACGGTCGCTTGTTGGCTGTGAATGAATTTTGAGCAAGCGAACAATGTTTTTCGGCCCATTTGATAAACTTTTTTAAAGAAATTCCAGAACTGATGCTTAAAACGATGTTTTCTGGATGGTAGTATTTTTTGTGAAATAAGAGTAAGTCCTTCGATGTTAATCTTTCTAAACTCTCGGGTGTTCCGAGGATATTGGGCGCAAGTGAGTGGCCTGCAAAAATCATTTCTTGAAACTCATCAAATATGTTTTCCTCTGGGGTATCTAAATACATATTGATTTCTTCTGCAATGACCTTTTTTTCTTTTTCCAATTCTTTATCAGGGAAAGTAGAATTGAAGGTCAAATCAGCCAATAATTCAAGTGCTCTTTCTGCATAGTCATTTATTACAGAGGCATATAAAACAGTGATTTCTTTGGTTGTAAAAGCATTCATTTCGCCTCCAACTGTTTCCAGTCGGTTGATGATGTGCCACGAATTTCTTTTTTGTGTGCCTTTGAACAACATGTGCTCAAAACAGTGCGCTGTTCCAGGTAAATTGCTGTCATCACGCGAACCTGCATAGATGTTAAATCCAACATGCGTTACAGAGGTGTTTGGTGCTTCTTTGTATATAATTCGAAGGCCGTTGTCTAGTGTGTGAATGGTATGGTCTTCCAAATTTATAGTTTAGTAATGTGTTTTATGCTGTTGTTGTACTCGCGAACCAAATTGTCCATTATATCTTTTGCAGGTAGTATTGAATTTATAGTTGATGCGATTTGACCAATTTCCAATTCGCCTTCAACCAAATCACCCTCAAACATGCCTTTTTTTGCACGGCCTCTGCCAAGCAATGTGCTTAATTCTTCAGCGCCAGCCCCATTGGCCTCGGCAGTTTTTATCTGCTGATAAAATTCGTTTTTGATTAAACGAACGGGTGTAAGTTGTTTTAATGACAATTCGGTATCCCCGTCATTAAGTGTGGTGATTTTTTCTTTAAAGTTTTGGTGCGCGCTACTCTCTTCACTTGCGGCGAACAAGGAACCAATTTGCACGCCGTCTGCACCCAGTGCCATACAAGCCGCAATGGCTTGGCCTGAGCCAATTCCGCCAGCCGCGATTAGTGGCAATGAACAAACTTGTTTGATCATTGGGATTAAGCATAGGGTAGTGGTTTCTTCCCGGCCATTATGACCACCTGCTTCAAATCCCTCGGCAACGATGGCATCAACACCTGCTTCTTCACATTTGCGGGCAAATTTTGTATTAGCCACCACATGCACGACAGTCATTCCATGTGACTTCAAATGCTTGGTCCATGTATTCGGATTGCCGGCTGAGGTAAACACAATTTTCACCCCTTCTTCAATGAGAATGGCTATGTGTTTATCAATGTCGGGGTATAAAAGAGGGACATTTACCCCAAAAGGTTTGTCGCTAGCTTGTTTAAATTTTTGAATGTGTTCTCTAAGCACCTCAGGGTACATACTTCCAGAACCGATAATGCCCAAGCCACCAGCATTTGAAACAGCTGCAGCAAGTCTCCATCCACTGCACCATATCATTCCAGCTTGAATAATAGGGTATTGGATGTTAAATAGTTTGCTTATTCTTTCGCCACTCATTGCATGCAAATTTAGTTAAAAAAGAATGGATTTGAATTGATGCTGAAACAAACTTGTTTGAATTTTATTTTATTTAAATGCGCTCTGTATCAGGACATAAAATGTGCTGTTTATTTTAGACCGAAAGTACTTAAGCATTCTCAATTTATTTTCGTAGGTTTGTAGCTTAAATATTCATCAACCATGAGTCATATCCCATACCTAGAAGCAAACAAAGAACGTTTTTTGAACGAGTTATTAGATTTATTGCGTATTCCATCTGTAAGTGCAGATAGTAAATATGCTGGAGATGTTAAGAAAACAGCGGAATTTGTTGCTGAAAAATTAAAAGCAGCTGGTGCTGACAATGTAGAAGTATGTGCTACTGCTGGTCACCCAATTGTTTATGGAGAAAAAATATTTGATGCCAATTTACCAACTGTTTTGGTTTATGGACACTACGATGTTCAACCAGCAGATCCAGTTGAATTGTGGCACTCTCCACCATTTGAACCTGTAATTAAAATAACAGAGGAGCATCCAGAAGGCGCAATTTACGCTAGAGGTGCTTGCGACGATAAAGGTCAAATGTATATGCATGTTAAAGCTTTTGAAGCCATGATGCAAACCAATACCTTGGCTTGTAATGTGAAGTTTATGATTGAAGGTGAAGAAGAAGTTGGTTCTGCAAACCTTGGAACATTTATTAAAGCCAATAAAGCAAAATTAAAAGCGGATGTTGTTTTGGTAAGCGATACCAGCATCATTGCAAATGATACCCCAAGTATCGACGTTGGATTGCGTGGCTTGGCGTATATGGAAGTAGAAGTAACTGGTCCAAACCGCGACTTACACAGTGGTGTATACGGTGGAGCAGTTGCAAACCCTGCAACCATCTTATGCCAAATGATTGCATCTATGCACGATGAAAACAACCACATTACAATTCCTGGTTTTTACGATGATGTTATTGTTGTAAGCGAATCTGATCGCGCTGAAATGGCAAAAGCGCCTTTTAGTCTAGATGCATACAAAAAAGACTTAAATGTTGAAGAAGTTTGGGGCGAAAAAGGATACAGCACAGTAGAACGCACAAGTATCAGACCTACTTTGGAGGTTAATGGTATTTGGGGTGGCTACACTGGAGAAGGTTCTAAAACCGTATTGCCTAGCAAAGCAAATGCAAAAATTAGCATGCGTTTGGTTCCTGGCCAAAACTCTCATAAAATTTCTCAATTGTTCAAAACCCATTTTGAATCAACGGCGCCTGCATATGTAAAAGTAAAAGTTACTGAACACCATGGTGGAGAGCCTGTATTAACACCAACAGACAGTGTTGAATTTGGTGCAGCATCAAAAGCAATGGAAACTACTTATGGTAAAAAACCAATTCCTACAAGAGGCGGTGGAAGTATTCCAATTATTGCTTTGTTCGAAGCGGAACTAGGCATTAAATCAATGTTGATGGGCTTTGGTTTGGACAGTGATGCATTGCACTCACCAAACGAGAAATATGGTTTGTTCAATTACTACAAAGGCATTGAAACCATACCTTATTTCTACAAGTACTATGCTGAAATGAAGAAATAATTGCATAATTATTCGTCTTGAATTATTTTGCCTAACAATTTTAAAATTATGTTTGTAAAAAATCTATTATTAGCGTCAGTATTTGCTTCTGTTGTAATGTTTTCTGCTTGTACAAAAGGAGTGGAGCCAGTGGAGCCGGACATATGTGCGTCTAAAAACATCACATTAACTGCCACTGTAGTGAATGCAGCCTCTTGCTCTTCAAATGGATCCTTGATTGTGCGTGCATCTGGCTCTAACGGATTTACTTTCAAGTTAGGCTCAAGCGCATTTCAATCTGATTCTGTTTTTGCAGGCCTAGCAGCTGCCTCGTATACAATTACTGTTCAAGATTTTGAAGGGTGTAGCAAAACAGAAACCTTTGTAGTTGGAGTTAATGCCACCAAGGGTGCTTTGTTTACAGCGGTATCATCTTTAATAGCGACTAAATGCAATCAAACTTGCCATACCTCAGGATCGGGTGGTGCGCCAAAAAATATTTTTGCCACAGACTGTGATATTGTTTCACGAAAATCTATGATAGTTGTGAAATCTGTGAACGGCAGTATGGGAAGTTTAAGTAATACTGAGAAAACAAAAATAACCGATTGGATTGCCGCGGGTGGAACCATTAACAATTAATTTATTCAGAAGGGCAGCTTTGAAGCTGCCCTTTTTATTACCATGAGATACCTATTAGAACTCGCCTACAACGGCAGCAATTATCAAGGTTGGCAAATACAACCCAATGGAAGCACAGTTCAAGAGGTTTTGAACAATGCCATATCGGTTATTACCCGCAAACAAATTGAAACCGTTGGCTGCGGACGCACCGATACCGGTGTACATGCCAAACAGTATTTCGCTCACTTTGACATGGACATCGAATTGCCTCCAATGTTTTTGAAAAGTTTAAATGGTATTTTACCACAAGACATCGCTGTCCATGATGCGCGATTGGTTAGCAATGATTTTAATGCACGTTTTAATGCGATATCAAGGACTTACGAATACCATATTATTTTTGAGAAAGACCCTTTTCTCGATCACCTTGCCGTGCGCTGGTTTCACGATTTGAATGTGGATGCCATGAACCAAGCGTGTTTGGATCTGATCGGCGAAAAAGATTTTGCATGTTTTAGCAAAGTCAATACCGATGTAAAACATTACAATTGCAATTTAATGGCGGCAAGATGGTATTACCGCGATAATATTTTAGTGTTTGAAGTAACTGCTAACCGGTTTTTGCGCAATATGGTGAGAGCAATGGTCGGGACATTAACTCAGTTGGGTGAAGGTAAATTTAGCTTTGAACGCTTTAGAGAAATTTTGGAAAGCAAAGACCGCAAAATGGCCGGAACCTCAGTGCCTGCTCATGGTTTGTATCTAAGCAGTATTGAGTATTAATAGATTCTAGTTGATGAAATTTCTTCTCCTTCCTTTTTCATTGTTGTATGGTTTTATTACTTGCTTGAGAAATATTTGCTATGACTTGAAAATATTTAAGTCATACCATTCAAAACTCAAAACTATAGTGATAGGAAACTTGCAGGTTGGAGGTTCTGGTAAAACACCAATGACCGCCTATTTGTATTGGATGCTATCGTCTAAGTACAATACGGCAATTTTGTCGCGGGGATATGGCAGGAAAACCAAAGGCTTGCTGTCTGCAAATTCAGAATCTAATGCAGAGTCGATAGGGGACGAACCATTGTGGTATTTTCAAACATTGCCTGGTGCACAAGTTGTCGTTTCAGAAAGCAGGGAAAATGGGCTTAAATACTTGGAAAAAACAGATGCTGAGCTGGTCTTGTTAGACGATGCATTTCAGCACCGTGCTGTAAAATGCGGGGTTCAAATTCTTTTGTCGGATTATAGAAAGCCATATTACAAAGATTTTCCTATGCCTTATGGGCGCTTGCGAGAGTTTTCAAGTGGTGCAAAAAGGGCCGACATTATCATTATAAGTAAATGTCCTGAAACGCTAAATGGGGAGCAAAAAAGTGCGTTTCTGAGTTCTATAAAAGCCCATGCTAAGCAGGATGTTTTTTTTACCACCTTGCAAATAGGGAATCCAAGAAAAATGAAAGGGAATTTATCAATAGATAAACGGCAATTTAAAAGGATAATTGCTTTAAGCGGCATTGCCAATCCTGAATCTTTTGCTGAAATTTGTATGCGGATTTCTCAAAACTGTGTTTCTATAAGTTATAACGACCACCACCATTATTCGGTAGAGGATATGAAGAAAATTTTGTCCAAATTGGATGATGATACCATTGTTTTTACCACTGAAAAAGACGCTGTGAAATTAAGCGCAGAGGGGATTTATAATTTAATTCCTATGAATCAATTTTATGTACTGCCTGTTCAAGTACAATTTTTATTTGATGATGAAAGCCGTTTTGATGCTTTAATAAAAGAAAAGCTTTTAAGTTAAAAGTTGAATAAATAAGTAAAACTTTATATTTGTTGATATGCTAACAGCCATTAAATTGGGTTTTAAGAAAATAGATTTTTATTATATTTTAATCATTATCTATGTATTGTGGCTTTTGTCATTGAAGAACAGACAAACCGGAGGAATGGATGACTTTGATGTTTTCTTCCAAGCTGGTGAACGCTTGTTAGCTGGTGAGAATATTTATGGCCCGCCTCATTACTATAACTTGAAATATTTTTACAGTGTGTTGTTCGCGGGCATAATGGGCAGTATTCAATCGTTAGGAATTAATACTGTAAAGTGGATTTGGTTTGTAATCAACACTGCACTTTTTGTGCGAATTTTCATCTTGTTGAGAATCCATGTTTTTAAAACGGAAAAAAGTTCTGCTCTCATCTTTTTCTTTCTACTGCTTTTGTTTGGGAAAATTGTTTTGGTCAATTACACCTTTAACCAAATAAGTGTTTTGATTTTATGGACCATGTTTGAGGCCTACCATTTGATGAAGAAAGGACACTGGGTATGGGCTGTGCTGATTTTGTGTTTGGGCATTAACATCAAAATTATGCCAATCGTTTTGGCGCCATATCTTATTGTTATGGGTAAAAAGCCATTTCAAGTTATCGGATTAGGCATTGCGGCTTTGTTGCTCTTTTTGTATATTCCTGCTGTGTTTATTGGTTTTGATACCAATCAGTTCTTAATAGGAGAATGGTTAAAAACTTTAAATCCTGTAAGTGATATTCATGTAATGCAGACCTATGAGTATGGATTTACGGATTTGTCATCCATGTTGACTAAATTTTTATCTGCAGAACCCGTTTATTTGGAGCCACAGATAAATATAGCGGACCTTTCAAAATCGAGTTTATTCATTTTAACCAATTCCATTCGAGCGATACTTTTAGGCTTAGTGGTATATTTGGCCTTCAAAGCCAAGCATAGTGTTTATGGGGTGGACAAGCGCTTTGTAATAGCAGCTGGTTTTATGGCTTTAATACCATTGTGCTTCCCTCACCAAAGAGAGTATAGTTTTATGTTTAGTATGCCAATGTTTGCAGTTTTAATGTTGATGTTAGCAAAATTTAAAAGTGTGAGCTACTATATTTTATTTATAGTTTTTATTGCTTTGACAGGTAATTTGGTGTGGGTCGATTTTGCAGGGCAAACAGCGGTGTATGTTTTTAAAATTTACCGTTTAATTACCATGGGCATGATTGCCGTTTTCCTATTGTATATTTATTTGGCAACGAAATTAAGTAGCCAAAATTTACCGATAAAAAACTAGTCCTTTATTACTTGGCCTTCGCCAGTGTCAATAATTTTTACAGTTGTATTGCTGCTGTCTTTGTAATGGATATTTCCGGTGCCCCATAGTTTGATGTCTACAATGTTTCTCCCGAAAATATAACTGTCATCTTTGCTAAAACTGCTGATATAGGTTTTTTCAGCATTCAAATTAAAGGCATTCACAAAACTGATATCATCAACTGAAGCGGAAAACAAAAAACAACGGCCAGTAAGGTTAACACCCCCAGTATTGGTGCAATTTACAAACACATAATCACCTTTAACTAGCAGATTGGCATCTTCCAAACCTCCATGGTTTATCTCTAAAGTGTTTTTATTGCTCAAGGTATCACGGCAAGTAAATTTAGCAGAACCATTAATTTGAATCTTATTCAAGGTTTCAAAGTACACCACAACCTTTTGTCGCACTTGCAGTTTACGTACCCAATTGTATTTGTTGTCATTGGCAATAATTAATTCGCCATTGCTCACTTTGCTGGTATATCCTTTTATGACATTTGATCCTGCGGTCATTTCTATGGTTCCAGCTTTGGCTGAATCTTGAACCAATTCAATATCAAATTTTTCGCCAGCTAAAATTTTATCAAAACTTTCTACCTTTCTGGTCTCAGTAGTTTCATCACCATATGAAGTTACCAAGTCATCGGCATGTTTGCAGTTTGAAAAAAACAAACTAAAAACGAAAAGTGTAAAGTATACGTTTAGTTTTTTCATTTTTAATATTTATAAGGCAATGGAACTAGGTTTTTAAATGGATTAAATCGGTAAGCGGCACCCCAGTAAAAATAATCGGCTACCGCCATGTGCGATTTCAAACGGGTTTGGGCAACAATACCTTTGCCGAGGCAATAGTTAAATCCAATGGCAAAATAGACGCGTTTTTTGTAATCGTTGGGGCGGTATAGGTAGGTACCCAAATCGGTTACAATTGCCAAGCGACCAAACATAAATTCATGCCCAACTTTAATAGCAAGCTCAGTAATGTCTTTGGCTTTTACACCTTTTAATGAAGCCTCGTTGAATAGGGTATAAGGATAAGTTTTATCAAAAAAGACTTCCGTTCCCATGCGCCAATTTCTATTGTTGTTGTGTCGGAAGTAATATATGATGCTAGTAGAATAGACGTTAAAAAAACGGGTGTCGGCAACGGCTATTTGTTTGCGGGCGTAGCCGGCCATGATTTCAAATCCCGAGCTAGGAAAAAGAGTTTTAAGATTTTTAGATTTCTTGTCGTCAATAAATTTGATTTTTCGCAATAGACCAAAATTCATGTGCAGCATATTGATGCCGAGGTTGGGGCGTTTAAAATTTCCATTGCTGTAATGGGTAACGCCAGCACCCAAGACCAAAGATGTTTTTTTGTTTAAATCGAAATAGGCTTTGTACATTATCTGCATATTCCCATTAAGCTTAGACCCTATTGCTTTATTCTTTTTGTTTGTTTCTAAATTATAGGGACGGTCGAGGTAGCCAATACCGGAACCAAATTTAAGTGCCGCTTGAAATTTTTCGCGTTTTTTAAGATTGGCCTCAACGTGAATATGCCAAGCCAATACATTGCCATTAAGATTGCGGTTCCCCATGTTAAAATAGGTGAGGCCTGTGCCCCAAAGCAAATTTTTATACCCTTGGTCAGCTTGCGACCAGCCTGTATAGTTGCTGCTATAATTAAGTTCCAAGCCGAATGAGTGGGCTTCCATATTGGCCATGTATTCTCTATGGGCAATCAGAAAACCTGGTAAAAGATTGACTTGGATACCTTGATATTTTTGGGCATTTAATATCATAGGTAAAAAGCCAAATGTAAAAAGTAGACGTTTCATCGACACCTTGCAAAAATAATAGAAAATCATATTGCTTAATTGTAAATTTAAGGTCATAAAATTTTTCAAACCGCAATTTTTTTTAAAGAACTTCGTTATATTCGCACTTTAATACCCTCAAAAGCCTATAGAAAAGACGCTACCAATTAACTTATTTTTGATAAAATTTAGTACTTATTGTTATTTGTGAAATCAACGCAGTCTTTAAATAAGCTTTGGTCAAAGGGAGGGTTGTGGTTATTGTTCAGTATTGCTGGATTGCCATTAATCACGCTTTCACACACGGCTTCAGCATGGATGGAAATACCTCCAGTTTTGGCGCTTTCAATAGAAAGTATAGCTGAGGAATTTGGTTTAGAAAACACTGAATCTGAAAGTGAAATGGCATTAAATGGGGTTTATACTTCTCCAGCTGATTCTACAAAATCTAAAAAGACAGGCAAGGATAGCAGTAAAAAAGACGATTTATTGTATCCCGTTAAGGACAATAAAGGCAGAGAGGATTCAAAATACAAAAACAATATTGATTTAAACGACCCATCGGTGAAAACCTATGTGGAGTATAACACTGAAACTAAAATGTATGAAGAATACAAGGAGGTAGCAGGAAAGAAAACCTTATTAAGGACCATGTCCCGCGATGAATACATGGCGGAAAGTGCAAAAGAGGAACGCAAACGTTATTTTGATCAAAAATCTAAAAGTAATGCCGGTCAAAGTGGATTCAACAACAATAAATCGCCAACACTTGTAAAAACACCTGAGGTATTAGACAAATTATTTAGAGGCGGCCTAATCGATATTCAACCAAGTGGATCAGCTGAATTGACTTTTGGAGGTATTTTTAACACGGTTAGAAACCCTATGTATAGCGCCCGTATGCAAAGAACAGGGCAATTTGATTTTGATCAAAAAATTCAATTGAACGTTCAAGGTAAAATTGGAAATGCCCTTAACTTGGGCATTAAATATGATACGGATGCAACGTTCGATTTTGACAACCAAACCAAATTAAATTGGGTAGGGAAAGAAGACCAAATGTTAAAGGCTGTTGAGTTGGGAAATGTTAGTCTACCTTTAAACGGAAGTTTAATTCAAGCGGGTCAATCATTGTTTGGTATTAAAACATCTTGGCAGTTTGGTAAATTGAAAATGACGGTTATTGCAACGCAAAACAAAGGTCAACGCACAGAAACAACCGTTAATGGTGGTGCTCAGATAACAAACTTCAACATTCAAGCCCATAACTACGACCAAAACAGACACTATTTCTTGTCTGAATTTTTCAAAAATCAATTTGATGGTGCTATGTCTACTTTGCCATTAATTAATTCTAACATTGTTATCAACCGTGTTGAGGTATGGGTTACAAACCGTGGCGGTAGCTATGACAATACCCGTGATGTATTGGCTTTAATGGATATCGGCGAAAAAACACCTTACAACAAGACTTTGTTAAATGGGTCTCCAAATCCTGTTGCAGATAATTTCTCAAATAGTCAGTACTCCGATTTGACCAATGCCGCAGCAAAGGATCTAATAAGACAATCAAAAACATCCATTGATGCATTAAATGCGAATTTCCCGAATTTGAAACAAGGTTTCGATTACGAATTGCTCACTTATGCAAAGCAATTGGGTGAAAATGATTTTACAGTCAACCAAAAACTTGGTTATATATCTTTAAACACAGCATTAAACAATGACGAAATTTTAGGTGTTGCATTTGAATACACCTATAATGGAATACCATATAAGGTAGGGGAATTTGCATCTGAAATTTCCAGCACAAGAGAAGATTCAAAAGTTTTGTTGGTTAAAATGTTGAAGAATAACATTATCAGAACAAAAATTCCAATGTGGGAATTGATGATGAAAAATATTTACTCTTTGGGTTCTTTTAACATCAATCCAAACGATCTTAACTTTAATGTTATTTATAACGATGACCCATCGGGAGCAGATTTGAACTACATGCCTGTAAATGCTTATTCCGAATTAAGTGGTGGAACTCCTTTGATTCGCGTAATGAATATGGACCGCATCAACAGACAAGGTGAAGCAAAGCCTGACGGCGTATTCGATGCCATAGAAGACATTACCTTTCAGTCGAAAAATGGCCGAGTAATCTTTCCTGTTAGAGAGCCTTTCGGCAACCATTTAAGGCGTAAATTTAATGGCGACTCATTGGTTGCCAACAAATATGTTTACGATGCCTTGTATGATAGCACCAAATGGTTGGCTGAGCAAGATGTAACGCACAATAAGTTTTTCTTAAAAGGAAGTTATAAAGGAACAAGCTCCAATGAAATTTCGCTAAATGCATTAAATGTTCCTCAAGGTTCTGTGGTTGTTACAGCCAACGGAACTAAGTTGACTGAGAATGTCGATTTTATTGTTGATTACAATGCCGGTAAAGTGAGCATTATCAACCAAGGTATATTGCAATCTGGAGCGGTTATAAAAGTTTCAGCTGAAAGCAACAGCATGTTTAATATCCAACAAAAAACTTTGTTGGGTGCACGTTTTGATTACGCTGCAAGTAAGAAGTTGATTTTAGGTGGAACCATTCTCCATATGTACGAAAGGGCTTTAACGCCTAAGACCAATATTGGTGATGAACCTTTGCTAAATACCATAATCGGTTTTGATGGCAGCTATTCAACGCCATCCTTGTTTTTAACCAAATTGGTTGACCGTTTGCCATTTATTCAAACCAAAGCAGAAAGCCGTTTGAGCAGTCAGTGGGAGTATGCACGTATATTTCCAGGACAAGCACGTGGACAAAACAAAACCAGAGGCGTAAGTTATTTGGACGATTTTGAAGGTGCAGAAACGACCTTCGATTTAAGATTGGTTTCAAGTTGGAAATTGGCAAGTTTGCCTCAGTACCAGCCGGTCTTATTCCCCGAATGGGATTTGTCAGCAACAGATAAAAAGTCATGGGGGAACTTCAGAGGTAAAATTGCTTGGTATAATATTGACCCTACTTTTTACAGAAAAGATAAGTACACACCAGAGCATATTGCCACCGATGTAGAAATGCAGAGCAACCATTTCATGCGTGAGATTTCTGTCAATGAGGTTTTTCCTAACAAGCAAATCCAACAAGGTGCACCCAATATTTTACCAACCCTAGACCTAGCATTTTATCCTAAAGAAAGAGGTCAGTATAACTACAATGCGAGCAACGACTTTACCAGCAACGGATTCTTTAAAGAACCCGTTAAAGCTTGGGGTGGAATTATGCGCAGAATAGAGAGCAATGACTTCGAAGCTGCTAACATCGATTACATAGAAATATGGATGATGGATCCATTCATATACGATCAGAATACAACGAACAAAGGAAAATTGTACATTGATCTTGGTAACGTGAGTGAGGATATTTTGCCTGATAGGCGTAAGGTTTTTGAAAATGGATTTAATCCTCAAGGCAAATTGGACGATTTGGATACTTCTAGTTTTGGTCGCGTGCCAGTATTGCCACAATTAAACAGTGCCTTCGACAATGAACCAGCTGCTAGACCATTCCAAGACGTTGGTTTGGATGGCATGAACGACGACGACGAACGCAGTTTTTATGCCCAATACTTAAGCAATTTACAGTCATTGTTTGGTGCAAATTCAGACATTTATTTAAAAGCATTGAATGATCCCTCAAACGACAACTATAAACACAATAGAAGTCCAGAATACAATGATGTTAAAGCATCAGTGGTTTCAAGGTATAAGGCCTACAACAGTTTGCAAGGCAATTCTACTTTAGATAAATTAGATGATGGCACGCCAAAAAGTGCGTCTACCATTCCAGATAACGAAGACATCAACAGCGATTTTACCATGAACCAAACGGAGGACTATTTCAATTATGAAATTAGTTTAAGTCCTCAAGACCTTGAGATTGGAAAAGGATTTGTTACCGATATTTCTGAAATAGAAAAGACTTTAAAGAATGGTAAAAAAGAAAAAGTTAGATGGATTCAAATTAAAATTCCTGTAAGGGAATACACCAAAGCTGTTGGTAATATATCTGACTTCAAATCGATTCGTTTCATGCGTATGTACATGAAAGGGTTTTCGGACAGTACCACTTTGAGGTTTGCTCAAATGCAATTGGTTCGCGCCGATTGGAGACGTTATTTGAATTCACTTACCAAGCCAGGTGCAGTAGTTCCTTTAGATCCTACAGACAATACAACTTTTGTAGTTTCTACCGTTAATATTGAAGAAAACGGCAAACGCCAACCAGTTCAATATGTTGAACCTCCAGGGATAGATAGGGTGCGTGACCCAGCTTCTCAAAATGTTGTTGCACAAAATGAACAGTCCTTATCACTTAGAGTTTGTAATTTGAAACCGGGTGATTCAAGAGGCGCTTATAAAACATCTAACTTCGATATCCGTAACTACAAAAACTTAAAAATGTTTGTGCATGCTGAAGGTGCCGATTTGAAAGACGGTGATATTTCTGCATTTATCCGTTTGGGAACCGATTTGGTAGGAAACTACTATGAGTATGAAATTCCATTAAAAATTACGCCTGATGGAACCATTTCACGAGACCAAATTTGGAAATCTGAAAACGCATTTGATTTCGAATTGTCCGATTTGTTCAATGCCAAAAACAAAAGGAGTGAAAGCAATGTGCAATTAACAAGACCTTTCTTTTATTACAACGACAAAGGCCATAAGATTACAGTATTAGGCTTGCCCGATTTGAGTAATGTGCGGACCATTATGCTAGGGGTTAGAAACAATACCGACCAAGCAAAATGTGGCGAGGTTTGGTTTAACGAATTGCGCGTTACAGACATTACCAACAAGGGTGGTTGGGCTGCAACAAGCAGAGTGGTTGCCCAAATGGCAGATTTTGCAACCTTATCAGCCTCTGGAAATATTTCGACTGTTGGTTTTGGCGGTATTGATAAAAGACTTAATGAAAGAAATTTGGCAGACAATTATCAATTTGACTTGGCATCAAGTTTTGAATTAGGAAAATTCTTCCCTCAAAAGTCAGGTTATAACATACCGATGTTCATTGGATACAGTGGAACAATTGTAAGACCTAAATTCAATCCTCTGAATCCAGATATAGAATTAAAGACTTCAGTAGAGCGTTTGCCTGATGACCAAAAGAAGCAGGTCTTGCGCAATGCGGAGGATTACAACACGAGATATAGCGTAAACTTTACCAATGTTAGAAAGAACCAAACAGGAACAGGAAAGGTTATGCCATGGAGTATTTCCAATTTCAATTTGACGTATTCGTATATTTATTTGCAAAAGCGCAACATTCAAGTTGAGCAACAATACAGCAAGACATACCATGGCAGCTTGGGTTACATGTACAGTCCAAAATCAAAACCTTGGGAGCCATTTAAATTTATCAAGAGCAAACATTTGGCTTTTATTAGAGATTTTAATGTGCGCGCACTTCCGCAAAATATTTCAATCCGAATGGATGTCGACCGTTACTATTCTGAAATGTTGGCAAGAAACAATGATTTGTTTAAACAGTTAACGCCGCGTTTGTTTGATAAAAATTTCACAATACAAAGGGTTTACAATGTCAATTACCCAATCACTAAAAATTTAAAATTAGACTACTCTGCCACGGTTAACTCACGTATTCAAGAACCATTTGGGCAATTGAATACCGAAGAAAAAAGAGACTCTGTGCGCAACGACTTCTGGGCTTTAGGTAGGATGAGGGACTTTAACCAAATTGCGAATTTCAACTACTCTTTGCCATTTGATAAAGTTGGTATTTTAAATTGGATAACTTCAACAGCGAGATACGGAGCAAATTATGGATGGACCCAGGCACCACCAGCTTATTCAACCTTAGGGAATACCATTCAGAACAGCCGAGAGTTAACTTTGAATACACAGTTTAATTTTGTTTCCCTCTACAACAAAATTCCATTTTTGCGCCGCATCAATCAAGGAAACAAAAAAGCAAAATCAGCGACACCAGCTGCCGAAGAAAAAGGCTCTGCTGCAACTGAGAAAAACAAGAAAGAAAAACAATCATTTGGCACTGGATTCTTAAGAGCTTTAATGATGGTGAGAAATGCCAATATCAATTATACTTTGAGAGATGGTATCGTGTTGCCAGGATTCGTCCACCAAATTGACTATTTTGGTCAAAACTTTGCGCATTCAGTGCCAGGAATACCTTTTATACTTGGTAGTCAGAATGAAGACATACGGTACAATTTAGCACAAATGGGCGCACTAACAAACGATGTCCGTGTCAATAATTTTTATTCTCAAAACCACATCAAAACCATTCAAGGTAGCGCAACTTTAGAACCTATGAAGGATTTTAGGATTCAAATGAATTTTAATTTGAGCCGTTCGAATACTTTGCAAACTTTGTTTAGATACGATACAACTGGAGAGTATAAAAATGTCGCAGGACAGTGGAGGGATTTGTCATTAAGAGAGACTGGGAACTTTACCATGACCGGGATATTTATTCAAACAGCCAATGACAAAGCAAGTGCGAAAAACAATTGGACCAGCGCAAATTATCAAGATTTTGAGAATTTCAGATTTGTGGTTTCGCAACGACAAGCTAGTGCAGACGGCAGGGTATTTCTTAAGGACATTGATAAGACCAATGGAGGTAAGTACTATTATGGTTATGGTGCTAAGTCGCAGAACACCCTGATCCCTGCATTCTATGCGGCCTATACTGGGGTTAATCAATCTAAAGTTTCTTTAAGTCCATTTAGAAATCTTCCATTGCCAAACTGGAACATCAATTACAATGGTTTAAGTAAGATTAAAGCATTGGGTAAGATATTTACCAATATTACTTTGCAACACCGTTACTCAGGAACCTACAATATTGGTGGATATACCAGCAATTTGTATTACAACCCGAACGATACAGCAAAAGGTGGCAAGGATTTGGTGAGTCAGTATAACATCAATAATGTGAATATTCGTGAGCAGTTTAATCCATTGATTGGTATAGATGTTACAACCAAGTCAGGTATAACAGGCGGATTTAAAATTAACCGTTCTAGAAATGTATCCTTGTCTGTTCCCAATGCGATATTAACAGAACTAACTTCCAAAGATTTTTCGTTTAACTTAAGTTATAGGACCAGTGGGGTTAAAATACCAATCAAGGTTAATGGCAAGAAAATATACTTGGAAAATGATTTGTTGATGGATATGCGTATTAGCATTCAGAACAATTTTACAGTCATCAGACAAGTAGATTTGAACTCAAATACCATTCAAAGTGGACAAAGGGTAGTGATGATACAGCCAAATATCAATTACATGGTCAATAAGAATGTGAACTTGAATATTTACTATGAACGTCGTGCCTCTAAACCACATGCATCAAACGCATTCCCGACAGCTTTGACCAATTTTGGGGTAAAACTGAGGTATACCATTCAATAGTTTATGCACATTAAGAATTAACTTATTTCGTGTATTTAAGTTGCTCTTAGAGAGGGTTTAATGCTGTTATAGTAAAGGGTGGATGATGGTATTCAAGCAAAAAAATGACAATTTTTTTTAATAAGGCATGTTTTTCCACAGGTTGTTTTAGATTTAAGATTAAACGCATATTCTTCATTTGGAATAGTTTACCATACATTTTCTTATATTTGTAGAACAATATAATTTAATTCTCCGTATGACAGTTTCACACCACCTGCATTACTCTCGAAAGTATTTTGCAACAACCGTTCTTTTGGTTTTATGTTTATCGCTTTTTTCACAAACTAAAACTTTAGGTTTAACCAAGAAAATATCGGGTAATTTAGAAAATGGTTATGTTTTGTTTTCGCCAATTGGTGTCGACACGACGTATCTTATCAACAAGTGCGGTCAAAAGGTTCATACTTGGAAGACTCAATATACGCCAGGCCTTTCACTTTATCTAAAGGACAATGGACATTTATTAAAGGCTGGCACCTATACAGATACAGTATTTGGTTTTGCTGGTGGCCGAGGCGGCATGGTAGAAGAATACGATTGGGATGGAAATATGGTTTGGTCGTATAAAATATTTAACGACTCTTTATGCCAACACCACGATATCAGACCTTTGCCTAATGGCAATATATTGGTATTGGCTTGGCACAGTATTTCAAAAAATAAAGCCCTCTCTTATGGCAGATCAATTAACAATTTCAATATGAATCAGACCGACCTATGGTCAGAGCGCATTATTGAATTGAAACCAATAGGAAAAGACAGTGCAGAAGTTGTTTGGCAATGGGACTTATTAGACCACACCATACAGGATCTTGATTCTACATTAATCCATTACGGACAAGTGAATATGCACCCAGAGAGAATGGATATGAATTATGCCTTGAATTTACAAACCAATGATTGGATTCATGCAAACTCATTGGATTACAATGCTAAATTAGACCAAATTGTTATCAGTGCCCACAATATTTCAGAGATATGGATTATCGACCACAGCACCACAACTGCAGAAGCAGCAAGCCATGCAGGAGGAACTTACAACAAGGGCGGCGACTTCTTATACAGATGGGGAAATCCGCAAGCATATAGAAGAGGTTCGAACAGCGACCGTAAATTGTTTAAACAACACAACGCCCGTTGGATACCAGGCGGGATGCGTGACTCAGGCAGCATCATGCTCTTTAACAATGGTTGGGGTAGAGATACAGCGTACTCATCAGTAGATATCATAAGAACACCTATATTGTCTAACGGTTCATATGTTTACAATGCACCATATGGTCCTGCAAATGCAGCTTGGATGTACACCGATTCAGTTAAAACAAGATTTTACTCTCAAATTATTTCAGGAGCAGAAATGTTGTCCAATGGAAATGTATTGATTTGCAGTGGTGTTCAGGGACGTTTCTTTGAAGTTACGGCCAATAAGAAATTGGTATGGCAATATCGAAATCCAGTGAGCGCTACAACAATACAAGCCGATGGTCAAGTGGCCGGTAACAATTCAGTTTTTAGATGTTCATTTTATGCAAGCAATCACCCCGCATTTAAAAATAGGAATTTAAGTTCTTTTGGAACGGTCGAGCGCAGTTCATATCCCTATTCTTGCCTATATGAAAGCGTAGCACCTGTGGTAAAGTCATTCTATCCAAAGACCAACGATATAGCTGTAAAACAAAATGCAACCTTGGTGGTGAATTTCAGTGAGGCTGTGTTGAAACGCAACAGCAGCATTAATATTTACAGCAACAAAGTTTTTTTAGAAAGTATAAGTATCAGCAGTGATTTAATAAAAATCAAAAATGATTCAATGTTTATTTCTCACATTAAACCATTCCCTGTGAATTCAAGAATTGGCATTGTAATGCCTATCGGGTTGGTTTCTGATTCATCTAACAACCTTTTGAAAAAGGGTGTGGATAGTTCTATTTGGCATTTTAACACCATTTCAATTGCACCGAAAATAACGTCTTTTTATCCTGTGCATCAAACCAACATGGTTGATTTGAATGTAGTGCCTCAATTGGTTTACAATGAGAAAATATACAAACGAAATACGGGCAATGTTACAATCTACGAAAATGGAAATATTAAGGAAATTATTCCTATCGCTTCAAGCCGCATCGCAATCACAAAGAACGTCGTTCGCATTACTCCAATCGTTCAATTTAGTTCCAATGCCCTAATTTCAATAGCTACGGATTCTTGTTTTGTTGATACGTTTGGCACCAATGTGTCGAATTTGAATTATGCAGATTGGTATTTTAGAACCTACCAATACCCGAGTGTTGTAAATTATACACCAAGTAAAAATTTAACAGGCGTAAGTATTGATGCAAAAATGAGTCTAAGCTTCGATAGAGTTTTGAAAGTAGACAGTCTTAAAAGCATTTTGATTTTCGAAAATAATACCTTGAAAGGAAGTTTAGCTCTGTCTGATACGTCCATTCATATTGTGGGAACTGTACTAAGCTTTTCTTCTAAAAATAACTTTAGCAAAGGTGCAAGAATCACGATCAAATTGCCAGGCAACTCTTTGTTAGATTCATTTGGCAAATATTATGCAGGTATCGATACTGGTATTTGGGTGTTTACTGTTGAGAAAGCTTCGAATTTGATTTCTGAAAACAAATCAAAGCACATTAGTGTTTACCCAATACCAAGTGAAGGAGAGCTTTATGTGTCTTCCGAACACGCGATTACAAGCTGCTTGGTGTTTGACTTAAAAGGCGAAAAAATTGATTGTGCTTTTAGCATCGTTTCTGACAAAGTATTTCGAATGACCAATTTGCCTAAAGGCTTTTATTGGCTATTGATAAACAACACAGAGTCTTTGAAAATCTTAATAGAGTAAAACGTATTGCCATATAAAAAAAGGTCAGTGTTTTAGCATTGACCTTTTTTTATTGAATAGAGTCATATTCAATTTTATACAATTCAAGGTTTTTGTATCTTAGTAAAAACTTTGTTTGTACAGCGCTTGATTTTAGCTTTTGAGTGAGGGTGGAATCGTTGCTGATAAAATATTGAGGGTGAGAACTATTTAAGACATCATTGATTCTATTTTGGTCGTGGTCTTTTGAAAGTCTGTGACCTCTTAAATGCAAAAGATAAAGCAGGTTGTTCGGAGATGGGTCATAACCAACTAGAATACAATTGTTGCGGTTGATACCCAAGGTTTTGATTTTCAATCTAAAGCTGTCTATGTCTACAGAACGGTGGTGGGATTGCTCCCAATAATTCCCCTCAGTGTAGCGTTCTTCAAGATTTATTCTTCCATTGTAAAATTGAAAATTAAGTGCCATTAAAACCCCTGCAATCAAAACAAGTTTAATCCACCAAAATGCTTGTGGAATCTTTTTTATTGCATCTGACAAAGCCAACCAATTGAGCGCAAAAGCCGGAAATAGACAAATGAAATAGTAGTCGTGGTACTTAAACTGCTCTATCATTAAAAACAGAAAAAGGATACTTCCTATTGAATTTAAAATGGATAAAAAATACAATTCTGTTTGAATGAATTTCTTTAAAAATACAACGAGGATTAGCAATGATGCTGCAATGTAAATAATTGGGTAGGATAAAGCTTGTGGCGGCCAATTCGCAAGGTACACAGCCCAAGCTTCAAAGTATTTGTCCCAGGACTCTGAATGGGGCAAACTCATCATAAAATACTGGCTGTTATGTGTAAGTGAAAGGTACTTGCTCCATAGATACCATGACAAGGGAATTGTAAATGCAATAAGCAGAGAAACAATCAACGATTTCCTTTCAGGGATTTTTACTTTTAAGTACGGGATATAAGAAAAAAACAGAATCCCTAACATGCTAATAAACTGAATGAGCGAGGTTGTTTTTGTAGCAACTGAAAACCCAAGAGAAAGGATAAATACAATTCGCATGCTTGAAGCTTTTGTATTTGGTTCAAAAGGGTGTTGGATGTAAAGTTTAAAAAAGCAATACCAAGCAATAAAAGCAAGGCCTAATGAACAGATGTCTGGGATGAAATTAGCACCATAGAACAATAGTATTGGCGATAGTTGTAGAATTAATACCAGAGCCATTGAGGTGATCTTATTGACTCGGGTATTAAACAATAAAAACAAGGCAAACATGCCAAGACTATAAAACAAAAAAGTAATAAGTCGGAAATAAAATTCGTCGTATCCCAAAAGTTTATAGCTACAAGCGGCAAGAAATGAGGGTAAAGGAAGCTCGCAGGAAACAATACCATCTATGCATCTGTTTTCGTTTACTTCGGGATAGAAGAAATGCATGCCACCATAGTAATAATTTTGAGCCAAAGACGCTCGGTCGCATTGGGCGCTTTGGTGCACACCCATTGGGAGTTTATGAAAATGTTGGAATACACCACTAGCAGATGAAAATACTGTCCATATAACAGCAAAGAACACGAGCTTGTATAGTGATTCTTTTTTCAACTATTTGCTTGGAATAATCGGCACGCGGGTTTCGCTAATTTTGGTAATACCGCCATATACATTTTTCACCAATAGATAACCGTTTTTGCGCAGAATACTTGAAGCAATCATGCTGCTGTAACCACCGCCACAGTAAACATAGCATACACGGTCTTTCGGAATACTGTCAAGTTTTGCTTCTAGTTCAGTAACGGGGAAACTGAGTGCATCGAGAACGTGACCGGCTTGGTATTTTTCATCTGCCCGCACATCAATAACTAGTTCTTCGTTGAAGTTAAGGTCGAGTTCAAATTCTTCAGGTGTTATGCTGATAACGATATCAATTGGAAGTTCGAAGTCTTGGTAGGATTTAAAACCATTGGGTAGAAATTCCAAGTTTTTATAGCCTAAATCTGTAAGTCTTTTGTTGGCTTCATCATTTTTATCTGAGACAATTAGAAGCGCTTGGCTTTTATCAGGGAACAAAGCAGAGAAACGTTCTTCGAAAGGACCATTCAGTCCCACGTTAATGCTGCCTGGAATAAAACCACGTTCAAAAATATCGGGAACTCGCACATCCACTATCGGTAATTGGATGTTTTTAGGGTCAGAAAACTTCATTTTGCAAATATAACTTGAAAAAGGATATAACTTAAATGGATAATTAAGTTATATCCTTGGGTTTGTTTGCAGGATATACTGCTATGGTTTTAAATCGATTTTCCAACCAATTTCCATTTATACACATTGTTTTCGAAAACAATGCCATAGTAATCGAAAGTGCCGGTAGCTCTGTCGCCATTTGCGTTCAATGCTAAGGAACCTGTTAGTCCTGTGTATGCATTTGAGGTTTTATTGAAGCTTGTTTTGAAAAGGCTGAAATCACTTAATGCATTTTGGTTTTCTACAATTGTTTTGGCAATTACCCACATGGCGTCATAAGTTGCCAATCCATAGGCATCAATATCTATTGATGTTTTGCTTTTAATTGCGGCAACTATTGCATCTAATTTCGGATTTGGTGTTGCTGGTATGCCATAATTAGGCGCAAAGAAATTGACTTTAGCTGCAAATGCTGCTGCTTTATTGCTGCTAATTAAAGCAGGATCTAAGACAATCCCATCACCACCATACCATTTAACTTTCGAAAATATTGGATCAACAGACGCTTGTTCAAATAAGTATTTACATTCATCAAATGAAGCCAAATAAATACCTACTGAATTGCTGTCTGTAGTGGCTAGATTGGTCATTAGTTTTTGTTTGATATCTGCAAGCACAGTGCTGAAGTCTGTCATTCCAGTGGCATATGGGGTAACGGCTGTTGTTTGGCCACCAATGCTTGAAAAGTTTGTTCCTACAGATTGTTGAAGACCTTTGTTGCCCGCATCATCTCGTGCAACCGTAATGAGTTTTCGCTTACCTGCCGAAAATATGCTATTTGCCATAGCTGCACCTTCAACCGCATCACCAGGGCAAAAGCGGAACAATGCGTCATTTGCAATGGCTAAACTAGAAGCAGTGCTTCCTTGGCTAACAACCAATAAGTTGTTTGCATTCGCGTATGCTCTTACGGCAGCTAATTCAGCACTTGATTGTGGTCCAATAAAATATTTTATTTTGTTGTCTGTAAAAGCTTTTTCAATTGCCGATTTCGCTAATGAGGTATCTAATTTGGTGTCATAAACCAAAGATGAAAAACGGTATTTAGAGTTTTGGCTTTCAAGATAGCTGTTGATGTCAATTACCGCAAGGTTCATTGCCTCTTGTGAGGTAATTCCAAGGGATGACCAATTTCCTGTCAGTGAAAATAATCCTGCAATTTGGATGGTTTCAGTTTCAATGTTATTTGTACTTTCTTTTTTACACTCGGTGAACAGTAAAATAAGGCATGCGGATAGGATACTAATGGTTTTTATCATTGCTGCAAATTTAGGTTTTGCCAAAAGTGAAACCGGTTCTTTTTTAAGATAACACTAGTTTTTCACCTGAAAGGCCTATAATATTTATAATTCAATATTTCATGCAGGCATTGTTTCTTAGATTCATGTTTATTAGCT
This sequence comes from Bacteroidia bacterium, assembly GCA_044357345.1. Classification (GTDB taxonomy): domain Bacteria; phylum Bacteroidota; class Bacteroidia; order NS11-12g; family UBA955; genus JABMMZ01. The sequence continues at coordinate 448 of JBIKPR010000025.1, read as the reverse complement.
CAGAGAGGCTTGTTGGTATCTTCAGAGATTGCCTTCGTGATCTCGTTAGGGGTGGCTTCAATTTGAAACGCAAGCCAATCTGCTGCGTTATAAATTCAGATACTAAAAAACATGGAGATTACTGGCGTGATCTCGTTAGGGGTGGCTTCAATTTGAAACGCAAGCCAATCTGCTGCGTTATAAATTCAGATACTAAAAAACATGGAGATTACTTGCGTGATCTCTGGTAGGGTGTGGCTTCAATTTGAAACGCAAGCCAATCTGCTGCGTTATAAATTCAGATACTAAAAAACATGGAGATTACTGGCGTGATCTCTAGTAGGGGGTGGCTTCAATTTGAAACGCAAGCCAATCTGCTGCGTTATAAATTCAGATACTAAAAAACATGGAGATTACTTACGTGATCTCGTTAGGGGTGGCTTCAATTTGAAACGCAAGCCAATCTGCT